>JANXXV010000449.1 GCA_025350445.1 Bryobacteraceae bacterium
GGCCATCCACAGCAGGATGAAGATATCGGCCTTCGCGGGGATTGACGCGGCCGAGAGTTGGCGCGGCTCAGAGCCCGCCAGCGCAGCCAGTGCGGCGCCGGTGCTGGCGCGCATGAAATCGCGCCGATTGAGAGGAGCAAAAAGCTCTTGTTCGATGCTCATGATATGTATTGGAACTCCGGCGACAGGAAAATCGCCCATAGCAAATCTTCCAGACCCGCCGTTCCGGACTTCAACAAATCCTGGGCGATCCGGCGTTCTTCCGCATTCGGATCGCGCCCAAGGGCGTGTTGGTAGATGCGCGAAATCAGCTGATCCGGCGATGCAAGCGCCGGTGGTTCCGGTACGGGCTTCGCGCCCTCCACTCTCACCAGTTGGCGGCGGTTCGGCGTCTGGCTGAAGACGAAAGCGCGGATGGCGGGCGAGATGTCGCTGGTGGTCGCGGTCTCATCCACGGCGAAGCTGGCGCGGAATCGCGTGTATCCTTTGCCCCTAAGATCGTAGACCAGATCCGACGGCACGTTGCAAAGCACGGCGTCCTTAGCATCGGCCCCTTTCGGTTTTAATTTGCCGGCCGGCGGCATGGGGACTACACCATTCGGACCTTCAAACTCGGCCGAAACCCAGCCTGCCTTCACCTTTTCAATATCGTAGGAATCGTGGTCGACAGCCACCAGATGCAGCTCGTTCAAGCCCGTGATGTCGATGTCTACCGGAACAACATTGGCGCGCACCACACCACTATCGAAAATGTTCCGGGGAACCCGCTCCGGCTGGCCCGTCAGGCGCAGTGCACCCAGATGCAGCAGCGTGGCCAGCGACTGTCCGTTCACGAATTCCAGCGTCTGCAATGTAGTCGGGTCGTTCAACCGCTCCGTGATCGCGAGGTCTCGCATCGGCCTCCCGAGAGCGCGTGCCAGCGGGTCTGTCTTCAGTTTCCAATCGCGGCTGTACGCGCCCGGCGACGGGCCATTTGCCACCTTCACGCGCCACTCCCCCGTGATGGACGAAATCGCATCCGCGATCTGCTCCGCCTGCATGCGGCGAAATTGTGGTCCGCTGAAATCCTGCTTGTCGTCTGTTGCGGGCAATTGGTAGGCGCGCGACGTCATGATCTGCCGCAGCAGATAGTTCACGTTGTAACCGTGCGCGGCGAAGTCCCACGACAGCCAATCGATCAGATCTTCATTGAACGGCTTGGCGTCCATGTCGTCGGCCGGTTCCACAATTCCGCGGCCCATCAATTTGCGCCAGATCCGATTTACAAACGTGCGGGCGAAGCGGCCATTTTCGCGCATGGTGAAAAACCGCGCCGCGGCTGCTTTCCGTTCCTCGAGTGTCGCGTCTTCCGGCACACTGCCCAGTTCGGGATACAGGAACTTCACCGCCGACATCTTGCCGGTAGCGATGTCGCAGCGCACCAGTTCCAGCTTGTCCTTGGAGAAAAAGCTGGCGAGGCCGTACGCATCTTTCAGCTTCCATGAACTGATGAAGCTGTCATGGCAGGAATTGCATTTGAGATTTACGCCAAGGAAAACTTGAGCGCTGTTCTGCGCCGCCTGCATCACGGGAGTCTGGCTGGCGTTGACGTCGCCGCGCCAGTTGACGCCGGTCAGGAACCCTTCCGGACCGGTTTTGGGTTCCGGATTCAGTAGACTGGCCGCGAATTGGTCATACGGCAGATTATCCTTGAGCGCGGTCAACAGCCAGGGTGTGATGGATTTGCGATCGCCTATGTACGTAACGCCTTCGTCGTTGTGCAGCAGATCGTTCCAAAATGAGATCCAGTGTTCGGCAAAGTTATCGCGATTCGCCAGCAGATGGTCTATCAGTTGCGCGCGCTTATTCGCCGTGTTGTCCTTCAGGAATTGCTCGCGCTCTTCGGGCGTGGGCAGAAATCCCCACACATCCAGATAAGCGCGGCGAAGGAACACCGCATCGGAAACGGGCAATTGCTTCAGGTTTAGGATATCGTCGATGGAAGAAAGCTCCGGCTTTCGCAACGCCAGCGGCGCTTTGCGGGACATGAGTGTTGTCGATGGAGTCCAGACCGCGCCCGCATCCACCCACTCAGTGAGCGTCGAGATCTCTGCGCTGCTCAGCGGTTGCCCGCTCATCGGCATTCGCGGCAGCAGCTTTCCGCTGACGCGCTTTACCAGCATACTGCCCGCGCTGTCACCGGCGACGATGGATGGCCCGCTCGCTCCGCCCTTGAGCAACTCCGCGCGCGTGTTAACCGATAGTCCCCCCTGGCCGCGTTCTCCGTTATGGCAACCGGAGCACTTCGCCACTAAAATAGGATGCACGTCCCGGGCGAAGTCGACGGGCGCGGCTGTCCCGATTCCGGCTGAGACGAGAGTCACGAGTAGCGATTTGAGATTCATGCGAAGACTACAACTTGAGTTTACTAAATGGGAGATACGCGATGTGGAATGACGACGAACAATTGTTCGCCAT
>JANXXV010000486.1 GCA_025350445.1 Bryobacteraceae bacterium
CCTTGGCGAAAGTGGACCAGGTGGACGGACGGGTGAAGTTGAGCCCGCTGGCGGACTGGTCAAGGGAACAGGTTGAGGAGTACATCCGCGCGAACGGTGTGCCGCGCCATCCTCTATACGCGAGGGGCTATGCCAGCATTGGCTGCGGTCCGTGCACGCGGGCCACAGGGGCGGGCGAAGACGAGCGGGCGGGCCGCTGGTGGTGGGAGCAGGACGCCAATAAGGAATGCGGCATTCACTTTACTCCGGACGGCAGGGCGGAGCGGACGCTGGACGTGCTGATTCGAGACGTGCTTAGCGGCAGCCGCACGAATATACAGAATGCATAAAGGATTTACGATTTGGTTCACGGGCCTTTCCGGCGCCGGGAAGAGCACCGTGTCTGAAAGAGTCTACGCGCAGTTGAAGCAAGCCGGCGCGAAGGTGGAGTTGCTGGACGGGGACGTGGTCCGGACGCATCTGTCGAAGGGGCTTGGGTTCAGCAAGGAAGATCGCGACATCAATGTCCGGCGGATCGGGTTCGTTTGTGAACTGCTCTCGCGCAATGGTGTGATTGCGATTGCGGCGGCAATTTCGCCCTATCGCGCGGTACGCGAAGAGGTGCGCTCGATGATTCCGAATTTTGTGGAAGTATATGTCCACTGCCCGATTGAAGTGCTGGCGGAACGTGATGTGAAGGGGCTGTACAAGAAGGCGCTGGCAGGGGAGATTGCGTCGTTTACCGGGGTGTCCGACCCGTATGAGGCGCCGGCGAATCCGGAAATATCGATTGATTCTTCGAAGGAAGCAATTGACGACAGCGTGGCGAAGGTGATGGCGAAGCTGAAGGAGATGGAGCTGCTGTGATCGACCTGCACAGCCACACGAGCGAGTCCGATGGGACGTATTCGCCGAAGGAGCTGGTAGCTGCCGCGCATTATTTGAAACTGGATGCGCTGGCGATTACCGATCACGACACGATTTCGGGATACGAAGAGGCGCGACCGTATGCCGATGCTTGCGGATTGAATTTGTTGTGCGGGATCGAAATCAGTACAGCGCTGGGAAATCCGAAGACGAAGACGGTTCACCTGCTGGGTTATTTTCTCAATGGCGGTCCGTCGGTTGGGTTTCGCGATTGGGTTTTGAAAATGCAGGCGGCGCGGCGGGACCGGAATGAGCGGTTGGCGGTGCGGCTGCGGACGCTCGGCTTGGATATTCACATTGAAGAAGTGAATGCGATTGGACGGAGCATGGCGGGGCGTCCGCACTTTGCGCGCCTGCTGGTGCAGAAGGGCTATTGCAGCAGCATTCAGGATTCGTTCGCGAAGTATCTGGATGAATCGGCGCCGGGGTATGTGGATCGCGATGAGCCGAGTCTGGAAGAGGCGATTCAGAGGGTTGCCGAGGGCGGCGGGATATCTTCACTGGCGCATCCGATTCGTTTGGGGAAGCGGAACCATGCGGACGAGGATGAGTTGATCGGGCAGATTGCGGGCTGGGGATTGCGGGCTATTGAGGTGTATCACTCAGACCAGACGGCTGCCGATTCGGCGCGCTATTTGGAGCTTGCAGGGAAGTATGGATTGCTGGCGACCGGCGGTTCGGATTTCCATGGCGGGCATAAACCGTCGATTGCGCTGGGGACGGGTTATAAGGGGAATTTGAATATTTCGAAGGATTTGTTGGACGCGATGATGGCTTAGGATTGACAATCGTTGAAGCCAGCCCAACGCTTGTCCTCCTCGGAAGCCGTCGCATCCTTCAGAATCAGTTGGACCTCGGCTTGAAAGCGATTCTCTTCATCGGGCCTTCCGCGAATGCTTGCGAGAACTGCTTGGGCCTCGCGGCGGACCGACCACCATCCCGGCGCGATACCTTCGTCCGTTAACATGCGCTCCACAATGGGAATCACCGCTTCCCGAAATATAGGGCGGTCCGCCCATCCCAGCGCGAAGACGGCCCAGAACCGAACTTCCGGGCTGGGATCTCCGGTAGCGCGAATGCAAGCGCGGGTTGTTTCCTGTGATATGTGGAGATGCAGCCCCTCGGCTGCCCAGCCACGGACGGAGGGAGGAATCGTCATATCCTCGAGAACTTCGATCAACGCACGCCGTACCCGATAGCCCTTGAAAAACGCGATTTCATTGACAACCCAATGGCGCTGCTCGAACGTGCCGCTTCGCAGGGCCGAGTACAAGATTTCGAACTCAGGGAGAGTGAGACGCTTACATCCGTAACCCATCGACTGAATAACGTGGCGGAGTTCGGAAAGTTTGACATCGCCCGCCGCGATGTATTCCGCGAGCAGAGGATTGAAAGCAAACGTGTCTCCTGCCACATCGCGGAGTAGTCGAGCCGAAAGCCCCCGCAGGTCCAGTTTACATCCCGCGTCGACGACAATCCTGGAGAGGGCGTGATGCACTGGAACTCCAGTTCGTTCGAGGCGGGAAACCATGTTAGGGAAGCCCGGATTCCTGCTGTCCGATTCTCGGACCGCCTTCCGAAGCTTAACTTGCATTCTTTTACGCACGAATCTCAATGTTAGGTTATGGCACGGCTATTTGCACGGTCGTGCGGCAACCGTGGCTAGAGCTTTTGAGTTCCATCCACCTTACCGAGATTCCGGTCCAACGTGCCGAGCGGAAGATGTCCGGCCTTCCGGGCTAAATGAAGCAGCAGGCAATCGGAAAAACCAAGCGCCGGTTTTGCACGGAACAGATCCAGTGCCGCAGCCACTGTATCCGGATCCTGCAAGACCAAAGCGCGGTGGTGGAGCAACATTTCAATTGCTTTAGCCAGGTCCTTCGAACTCAACTCATAGACCGTCGCAAGAACCCAAGCCGTCTCCGCCAGCGCGAGTACCGAAACCCAGGCTCCTTTGGCGATAAAGCTCTCGGCGGCGACGACTTGGCGGGAATCATCGCGCGTGATCAGCCGAACAAGAACATTCGTGTCAACCGCGCGCATAACGCTTTCGGGCGTAGTGCCGGATGCCGTCTTTTAGCTCATCGAGGGTTCGCGTTTGCGGCTTTCGCGCCCCGAACAAGGCCTGATGAATATCTTCGGAACTGAAGCGGCTCGCACGCCGGACTACGATCTTGCCATCCTCTTCTTCCCATACCAGGATGGAACCCGGACCGATGCCGAGCTTTAGCCTTATGTCCACCGGGACTGAAATCTGGCCCTGCTCCGTAAGTTTCGATTGTGCGAGTGTCATGACCTTATATTACCACGGTAATGGAATGACCGTTAACCGTCAGCTCACTCGCCGTAAGTGCGTCCACACGAACGATGCCGAGAGCCACTACTTTGCCGCGACTGGGAGAGAAGGCCGCCGAGGTGATTTCTCCGGCGTCCTTTCCGGCTGACTGCACTTTCGTGCCTGTCATCGGGGCCTCTTGCAGGTCGATTTCGAGTGCTGCCAGAATCTTATTCACATGCCCCCGCGATCGTACCCGCTCTACAATCTCCTGTCCCAGATAGCAGCCCTTGGAAAAGTGCAGCGCGTGCATCTGCTTCGTCTCTTGCGGAATATGCGCCTCGGTGATGTCGAGGCCGTAGCGCGGCTTGCCGTGCTCCAGCCGGACGGCATCCGCCGCTTCCGCGTCCGCTTCCACCGCGCCGGCCGATTCCAATTGCGCGATCAGCCCGGCCTTCTCATCGGACGGCGTGAAGATGGAGAAGCCCTGGGAACCGGTGCTGTTCACGCGGGCAATCCATCGACTGCCCCATGGCTCGATGCCCCAGGGCGAGGCGGGAATCGGGGCGT
The DNA here is from genome assembly GCA_025350445.1 of Bryobacteraceae bacterium. The sequence goes on from JANXXV010000486.1 coordinate 3,752, forward strand.
TGAACGAAACCAGGATTTGTTCCGCTAAAGGACCTTCCACGTTCACCGTGGCGAGGCTCGCCGTGACGTCTTCCAGTGTGACATCGTCGGCGATGATGAACTTGTCGAGATGATCGAAAACCTTCCGGCGCGTTTCCGGTTCCGTGTCGAGCAGGAAGTATTCAGGAAGGCAGAACAGATTCACGTCGCTAAGGATGCGGCCTTGGGCGCTAAGGAAAAAAGCATAGCAACCCTGGCCCGGCGCCAGTTGCTGCACGTGGTTTGTGGTCATGGCGTGCAGCAGGCGCGCGCGGTCCTCACCGGTGGCGCGGATCTTGCCCCGGCTAGAAAAGTCGATCCATGCCGCAGGCCCATTGTGAAGCGCTTGATAGCCAACAGTATTCACGATTGCATCCAGTTTGTGAGGAACCGGAGATACGCCGAGAGTAAAACGATAATTCCGCCGGAGATGACTACGCCGGTGGTCATGCGGGTTCTTCGCTCCTGAGTTACAGAGCCACTGGAAAGCAAAAACGATACGGCGATGACGTGCAGCGCCAGCAGCATCTTGATGCCGAACCACATGTGATAGCCCGGTGGCAGGTTCGCCTTCGTCAACAGATTGTAGATGCCCGAAACGATCAACGTAAAGATGGAGAGGCGCAGCAACGGGCGGAAGCGATCGTTTACCGCGGCGGCGAATGCGGGGCGCGTTTCGGCAGGCAGGGAACCCAGCGCGGGTGCGATAACAAGGCTGGAATACAGCAGGCCTCCGATTGCGGTGATAACGGAGATGATGTGCATCCATCGCATCAGAATGCCTAAGCTTGCGCCGGTAATTGGGTCCATAACCCGAGTATACAGGCCGGGGGCGCCGGCGCCGGGCCGCGTAGCCATGTAGACTGGCATTACGGAATAGAGACCATGAAATATCTGGCACTTCTACTGGCGCCGGCTGCCTTGGTTGCGGCGCCCACGTTTAGCAAAGACATCGCTCCGATTTTTAACCTGCACTGTGTCGGGTGTCACCGGCCGAAAGATATAGCGCCGATGTCGCTGCTGGATTATAAGTCCGCGAGGCCGTGGGCGAAATCCATCCGGGCGGCTGTGATTAACGGCAAGATGCCTCCATGGTTTGCAGATCCGCATCACGGCAAGTTCTCGAACGACGCCCGGCTCTCCATTGCGGAGATCGAAACCATCAAAGCGTGGGTGGATGCCGGTGCGCCGGCCGGCGATGCCCGCGAGATGCCTGTGCCGCCGGTGTTTGCCGAGGGCTGGCATCTGGGCAAGCCGGACTTGGTGATCGACATCGGAGAGGATTTCAAAATCACCGCGGGCCAGGATGCTTACGAGCATTTCACCGTGGCTACGAATTTCACCGAAGGCAAATGGATTCGCGCCGCGGAGATTCTTCCGGGCAATCGACAGGTGGTGCATCACGTGCACGTCCTGCTAGTACAGGATGCAGCGACGATGGTTCCCTCGACGCTTGAGAAGATGCCGCAACTGAGTAAGTACCTGATCATTGATGGGAAACTGAGCCGGATCCGGATGGATGCTCCAGTGGTGAATGACGCTTGTGCCGCAGACGTGCCGAAGCTGCCGAATCTGACCGGATTTCAGGAAGGAGGGCTCGCTGCCTTCCTCCCCGGCCGTCCGCCGGATGTTTTCCCCGCGGGCACTGCGAAGTGGATTCCGCCGGGGGCGAAGCTGGAATTTGTAATCCACTATGCGAATACGCCGGCAGAACGCCAGACCGACCGTACCAGCGTGGGTTTCTATCTTGCGCCGGGGCCGCCGGAGCAGGTGTTGCGGCGGATGGATCTGCGGAATTTCTTCATGCAGATTCCCGCGAACGAGCCCAATCAGGAAGTGACGCGGTGTATCACGTTTGAGAAAGACACGCTGCTGCTGTCGTTCACTCCCCACATGCACTATCGCGGGAAGGACATGACCTATGAATTGATCCGGCCGAACGGTAAGCGTGAAATTCTGCTGGCTGTTCCGCGTTACGACTTCAACTGGCAGTTGGTTTATCGCCTGATGGAACCGGCGCTGGTGGAGAAGGGAAGCAGACTGATGGTGACTGCGCACTACGACAACAGTCCGAACAACGCGGCGAATCCCGATCCCGGAAAAGTGATCCGCTGGGGCGATAAGACCGAAGAAGAAATGATGACCAGTTGGATTGAATACCTCGACGTGAAACCTGCGGGTCCCGCGGAAGCTGCCCGGCGATAGTCTGGTTCCGGCTGCGGTTACCATGGGAATATATCCATGACGGAAGTTCCCTCGGCAATCGTGGTCCGCGACTTGCGAAAAGTGTATGGCGCGAAGGCTGCGGTGGATGGACTCAACTTGATTGTGCCGCAGGGCTGCTTCTTCGGTTTTCTTGGCCCGAACGGGGCAGGGAAGACCACCACGATTCGCATGCTGATGGGGCTGGCGCCGCCCACCTCGGGCACCATTGAACTGCTGGGGCTGCCGATGCCGGCGCGCGAGGTGGAAATCAAGACACGTATCGGCGTGGTGCCCGATGAATCGCTGCTGTTCGACCATCTCACCGGGCCTGAGTATGTGGAATTCGTGGGGCGCATGTACCGGTTGCCTAGAGACGTAGCGCGGGAGCGGGCCCGCGAACTGATCGCGCTTTTCGAGCTTGACGGCAGTAGCCGCAAATTGATTGGCGAGTATTCCAAAGGGATGCGCAAGCGCGTGGCGATGGCTGCTTCCCTGATCC
>JANXXV010000501.1 GCA_025350445.1 Bryobacteraceae bacterium
TGCTGACGACCATGCTGAACAAGCTTGGAATACCGATGGACAAGATCGGCGACAGCACCGGCACACTGGCCGATCTGTAAGGAGACGCAGGATGTACATTCGACTTTGCTCCGGCCTTGCGCTTGCATACTCCCTGTTCGCGGCCGCGAACGGCGTCCCCGGCTTGATTGATGCGGCGCGGCGAGGCGATACTGCGTCCATCACGGCCATTCTTAAGCAAGGCGCGGAGGTAAATCAACCTGATCAGGACGGAACGACCGCACTGCATTGGGCGGCGCACCGTAATGATCTCAAGACCGCGGAACTGCTGATCCGCGCCGGGGCGAAGGCGGCGGTGGTGAATCAGTACGGAGTTACGCCCATCTCTGAAGCGGCCGGCCAGGGAAATGCGGCAATGATCGAGAAGCTCTTGAAAGGTGGCGCCGATGCCAATACTGCATCCCCTGAAGGCGAGACGGTTTTGATGACTGCCGCACGGGCGGGAAACCCGGATGCGGTTCGCGTCCTGATTGAACATGGCGCAGTGGTAGACGCTCATGAAGGTTGGAAAGGGCAAACGGCACTGATGTGGGCCGCGGCCGGAAATCATTCCGAGGTAGTGAAGATTCTGATCGCCGCCAAAGCCGATCTTAATGCCCGGTCCACTGTCTGGCCGGAAGAGGCGAAGCGCCCCTCGAACGGGAACCTTGTTTCGAAGCGTCCCAAAGGCTGGCTGACGCCTCTGCTCTATGCGGCTCGCGAAGGATCGACCGAGCCGGCTCGAGTGCTGGCCATGGCGGGCGCGAACTTGAACATCACGGAGCCCGATGGGATCACGCCGTTGATCATGGCGATTATTAACGGTCACTACGACCTGGCGGCGGTGCTGCTGGAATCCGGGGCGGATCCGAACGCCGCCGACAAATGGGGCCGCACCGCGCTCTACGCTGCAATCGACATGAATTCGCTGCAGCCATCGGCGACCCGCCCTGCCCCAAAGAGCGCCGGCAAGCTGAATGGTCTTGAGGTGGCGGGGCTCGCGCTGAAACGGGGCGCATCGCCCAACCCGCAACTGGTGGACGCAATCCCCGGCCGCAGTCTTTCCGATGATGCCGACCCAATCCTTCGTGCCGGCGCCACCCCGTTTCTCAGGGCAGCGAAGACCGGCGAAATCGCAGCGATGAAGCTGCTGTTCGAACACGGCGCGGATCCCATGATGACAACCAAAGATCACACCACGGCCTTGATGTCGGCCGCCGGCTTGGGTTGGAAATACGGCGACAGCACAATTCCGGAATCGGATTCGCTGCAAGGCGCCAAGCTATGTCTGGAGCTGGGCATCGACGTCAACGCGGTGAATGAGAAGAACCAGACTGCACTTCACGGGGCGGCCGATCGCGGCGCTGATCGGATACTGCAATTCCTGGCGGAGAACGGGGCCAAGCTGGACGTCAAAGATAGCAACGGCATGACTCCGCTTACGCTGGCTGGCGGAAGCGACAGCTACGGAAACCCGGGCTATCCCGGCACCGAATCGCTTTTGCGCCAACTGCTGGCCGGCAAAACTAGAACGAAAGCCGTGCCGAAATTTGTAGTTGCCGGGCTCCGGACAAATTGTTGTTTGACGTTAGCGGAGCGAAGAACGCCGGATTGCTCACCAGGCATCCATTGGTGTGGCCTGCGCAAGCACCCGCCCCAGCCGCCGAGTAGTTGTAGTAGGTCGAGTTCACGCTATAGAAATTCGTGAAGTTGAATATGTTGAACGCCTCGCCGACAAGCGAGAATTTGTAGCGTTCCTTCAAGACAAACCGGCGGCCTACGCGAAAATCCACGTTGGCCAGTGCCAGGCCAGGCCCAAGCGTGGAGCGAAGTTGTTCTTGTCGATGTTAATCGTGGACGTATAGAGAGTTGTCAACGGAGTTGCCGTGTTTGGTTTCGGCGGTTGCGGAATTGATTGCAGATCGTAGCGGACGCCCAAATGCAGCGTCAGGTTGGGACGCACCTTCCAACTGTCCTCCACAAATCCAGCAATATCGTTATTGTAGAAATCATCCTTACCCACGCCCGTCACCGGATCGGTCACCTTAACGAACGTTGTAAAATGCCGGCCCGTCGACCCATCGCCAATGTTTGTGCCAGTGACATCGGTCACCCAATTCGGGAAGGCGGAACCGCCGGAGTAGCTATACACGCCTCCACCCCGAAACAGGTTGATCGACAATTCATGGATCAGGTTCACGCCGACACCCGCTTTGATTGTGTACTTGCCATGCGTGAGGGAGAGAATGTCGTTGAACCGCAAGCGATGCTCATCGGGGAACGCCGGCTGCGGTGGCGCATTCGGCAGTCCGTAGGCCGGCACGTTCGTGATCGAGACGCTGGGCGCGGTCCCGTTGGCCGCCGTCACCTCAAGATCCCGCGACTATTGAAAGCGGGCGGCGTTAAACTTTGAGCTGGAAATGGTTGTATCCAGGCTGGCGATGAAGATGCGTTCGTTAGTGATATTAGTATCGTTGGCGGATACCGAATTGTTCGCCGAGGTAATCGCCGTGTTGTAAACATTTGGAGCTTTGAAGTTACCCAGATTGAATGAAGCGCTTACGTGATGCTTCTGGTCACCTGGTAATCCAGCTTGCCGGAACCCGCATCCTGGTTTGCAAATCGTGGAAATGCGCCCGGTAGAGACGTCAGATATCCGTTCGCAGCCGCGCACCGGCTAACGCTAACCGCCACAGGGCAGCTGAGAGGAAACCTGGCGCTTGGAAAAGAGCGGTCCACCCGATGGCGTCGCCGGAGACAGAATCCGACGCTGGCACGGACCAGCCAGCCACGAGCAGAGTTTAGTTTTAGCGAAAGACTATTCTTCGAATGCACCCGAAACGCAAGACTGAAGCAATGCTTCCGGCATGGGTTTGTGATGACGGGTTTGTTACAATCGGCTAGAGCCACGCGGTGCCTCCCCGTCAGTCAGCGGCCGCATTCACAAACAGGAAGCACATGGATTTAATCCTCAACGCGCACGCCATGCAAGTACCGGAATCTCCGCCGCAAACAACGCTGCTCGACTGGCTGCGCCAGCAAGGCTTGACCGGGGCAAAGGAAGGTTGCGCGGAAGGCGAGTGTGGTACGTGCACCGTCCTGCTGCGGCGCAATCATCCCACGGGAAGCCACTACGTCCCCGTCAATAGCTGCCTGTTGTTCCTGCCCATGCTGGCCGGCCAGGAAGTTTACACAGTAGAGGCCCTGGCCGAGGGCGGGCGCCTGTCCGATGCGCAGCAAGCCATGGCGAAGGCGGGCGGATCGCAGTGTGGATACTGCACCCCTGGTTTCGTGATGAGTCTTTTCGCGGAACAGTATCGCCCGCAGCGCACTGGCCCGTGCGATCCTCATGCGATGGCTGGAAACCTGTGCCGCTGCACCGGCTATCGCCCGATTCGCGACGCGGCGCTCTCGCTTGGCCCCGCGCCTTCCGGCCACTTCCGCGATCGCCTTTCTCAGCCCGCACCGCCCATCGATGCGTTCGCCTGTGGTGGCTTCGAGCGGCCTGCCGGTTTGTCCGAATATCTACAAATCGTCTCCGGACAACCGCACTCGGAGGCCGTAGCCGGCGCCACCGACCTTGCCGTCGAAGCGAATCTGCGAGACCGCCGCTGGCCACTGCTGGTTAGTGTGGAGGCACTGCCGGAACTGCGCGTCTTTGAAGATGCATCCGATTATGTGGAGATCGGCGCCGCATTGACGCTTTCTGAAATTGAGAATCGATGGATCGAAGCGCCGCCGGTTGTCCGCGAGTGGTTCCCGCTATTCGCGTCGCCGCTGATTCGGAACCGCGCCACTCTCGGCGGCAATCTCGCCACCGCGTCTCCCATCGGCGATGCCGCACCGTTGTTGCTGGCGCTGGATGCCCGCTTGAAGGTCGCCGGATTACAAGGGGAGCGCTGGATCGGCCTCGACCGGTTTTTCAATGGCTACCGCAAGACGGCGCTGGGCGCGGGAGACCTGATAGTTTCCATCGTGATTCCTAAACCGTTTCCCGCAAAGGCGCGCTTCTTCAAAGTCGCCAAGCGCCGCATGGATGACATCAGCACCGTGGCTGCCTGCTTCGCGTTCGATACAGACCAGGGAGGCCAAATCACTGGTGCGCGAGTCGCGTATGGCGGTGTGGCGGCGACGCCCGTGCGAATTCAGCGGGCTGAGAACTTCCTGTTGGGTAAGCAGTGGAATGAGGAAACCATGCAGGAAGCGCAGGCGTTGATCGCAGCGCATCTGGAACCGATGAGCGATCACCGCGGCAGCGCGGAGTACCGCCTGGCCATGACGCAGACTCTGCTGGAGAAGTTTTTGGTGGAGCAGCAGGAGATGGCGGCGCGATGAAAGCTGTTGGCCAGCCAGTGCCTCATGAAAGCGCCCGTGGACATGTTACCGGCGAGGCACTTTACACAGATGACTTGCTGCCGCGCTTCCCCGGGATTCTGCACGCGTGGCCGGTGATGGCCCCGCATGCCCATGCCGAAGTAATCTCTGTCGACTGCGGGCCGGCGCTCGATGTCCGGGGCGTGATCACGACAATCACCGCGGCCGACGTTCCCGGCGGAGGCGAAGGCGACACCGGACCGAATCGCCACGACGAGCCGCTGTTTCCATCCGAGGTCCTGTTCCATAGCCAGCCCATCGCGTGGATATTGGGTGAAACGCTGGACGCCGCGCGTCAGGGCGCCGGGCAGGCGCGGGTGATCTATCGCGCGCTGCCGGCGGTGTTGACCATCGACGAGGCCATCGCAGCCGGCAGCTTCCACCCGCCGCCGTTCCGCCTGCAGCGCGGAGATGCCACCGCGGCGCTTGCACAGAGCCCGTATCGATTGCAGGGGGAACTGCGGATCGGTGGACAGGAACACTTCTATCTGGAGACGCAATGTGCCATCGCCTGGCTGGATGAAACCGGCGGTGTGGCTTTGCACTCGTCGACACAACACCCCAGTGAGACGCAGGAGATTGTGTCGCGCGTGCTCGGCCGTCCGCGACACGAAATTACGGTGGAGTGTCTGCGCATGGGCGGAGCATTCGGCGGCAAGGAAGTGCAGGCGAATACGTGGGCCGCCATTGCCGCGCTCGGCGCAGTGAAGACCGCAAGACCGGTGCGGGTGCGGCTCCCCCGGCGGCTCGACATGGTTTTGACCGGCAAGCGGCATCCATTCCTCGCCCGGTTCGAAGCTGGGTTCAATCGCGATGGCGTGCTGCAGGCAGTGAAGCTGTCGCTCTATGCCGACGCAGGCTGGAGTCTCGATCTTTCTGAGCCGATCTTGTGGCGCGCCATGTTCCACGCCGATAATTCCTACTTTGTGAGTGCGATGGATTTGACCGGTTACGTTGCGAAAACGCACAAAACGTCACAGACGGCTTTTCGTGGTTTCGGCGGCCCGCAGGGAATGGTTGTGATTGAGGATATTCTCGATCGCATCGCCCGCACTTTGCATCTTCCGCCGGAAATTGTCCGCCGCCGCAACTTCTATCGGGAAGGCCAGAGCACCCACTACGGCCAGCCGGTGAAAGACGCCGCGCGAATTTCCAGAATCTGGGATGAACTTCTGTATACCAGCGATTTTGCCGGACGCCGGGAAACGATCGCGGAGTTCAATGCGGCGCACAAACATCGCCGGCGCGGGATTGCTATCACGCCGGTAAAATTCGGTATCTCCTTCACTGCCACCTCGTTTAATCAGGCGGGTGCGCTGGTGTTGATTTATCGCGATGGCAGCGTGCAGGTGAACCATGGCGGGACGGAGATGGGCCAGGGCCTACATACAAAGATCCGCCAGATTGCGGCCCAGAGCCTGGGCGTCCCGCTGACGGCGATCCGCATCATGTCCACGCGCACCGATAAGGTGCCGAACACATCCGCCACCGCCGCGTCATCCGGCAGCGATCTCAACGGAGCCGCCGTGGTGGACGCCTGTAACAAGATTCGCGAAACACTGGCGCCTGTAGCCGCATCGATGCTGGAATGCACGGCGGATGCGGTGCTGTTCGAGAATGGCCGAGCCTACGCCGGGGATCGGTCCATCGAATTGGTGAAAGCGATCGAAGCAGCATATCGCCAGCGCCTGCCGTTATTCGCACACGGCTACTACCGCACGCCTGAGATACACTACAATCCCGCGACCGGTCAGGGCCGGCCCTTCTACTACTTCGCCTACGGAGCCGCGGTGGCCGAAGTGGAACTCGACGGCTTCACCGGCGATACGCAAATCCTGCGCGTGGACATTCTTGAAGACGCCGGTGATTCGTTGTCGCCTATTATCGATCTCGGCCAAATCGAAGGCGGCTTTATGCAGGGCGCAGGTTGGCTGACACTGGAAGAACTCGTGTGGGACAAACAGGGCAAATTGGCCACCAATAGCGCATCCACGTATAAACTGCCTTCGTGGCCGGAACTGCCGCCGGTCTTTCACGTTCGTCTTCTCGAACGGGCAGCCGAGCCGGGCGTAGTGTTTGGCAGCAAGGCCGTGGGCGAACCGCCGCTGATGCTGGCCATCTCGGTTCGAGAAGCGATCCGGGATGCCGTGGCTGCGTTTGGTTCCGGAGGAGTGGTGGAATTGGACGCACCTTCCACACCCGAACGAATTTTCTTTGCTATCGAGCGCGCGCGGCCGCGAAGCCTTGCCGCCAAGCGCCCAAAAGCGGAAGCGGTTCAATCGTGAACCTCGACAGCATCAATATTCTCGACCAGAAGAGTTTTGTCGACGCGCTCGGCTGGCTGTTTGAACATTCTCCCTGGGTTGCGGAAAGAGCCTGGGTGGCGAGGCCATTCGCAAGCATGGAGTCGCTTCATACGGCGATGACCAGCGCGGTGCAAGCGGCCGCTAGCGGCGAACAGCTCGCTTTGATTCGCGCGCATCCGGACCTCGGCGCGCGGGCAAAGATGACGGAGGCCTCCGCCGGCGAACAGGCCGGGGCGGGCCTGGACCAACTGACACCGGACGAATACAAGCTGCTGCAGACTCTCAATTCGGCCTACAAACGGAAGTTCGGTTTTCCGTTCATCTACGCCGTAAAGGGGGCAGGCAAGCACGACATCCTGCGCGCGCTGGAACAGCGTTTTGCCTCCGATGCCGCCGCTGAACGCGAGACTGCTCTTCAGCAGATCAAGCGGATCGCCTGGTTTCGCCTAACCTCAATTCAGGAGCCTCAATGAATACTTTTGCAAGCGGACCGAAACGGAACTACTATGGCAAAGGCGACGTCACCGTCTATCGCCTCAATCGCGATGGCAAGACCTCTCCAGGCAAGAGCCCCGTCTTCGGCGCCAACGTTCTGATGCTGCTCTACGGCGATTCCTTCTGGCCCACCTATACCACCGGCGACAATACCGGCCTGGTAGCCACGGACTCCATGAAGAACTTCATCCAGCGCGAGACAATGAACTTTCCCGGATGCGACCTGGAATCGTACTGCCATTTTCTGGCCGCCAAGTTCCTGCGGATCTATCCACAAACGGAAGGCATTCAAGTCTCCGCCAGCGAGATTCCCTATCAAGGCCTCTTGGATGGCGGTGTCGTTTTCGCGCCCGCCGGACCGGGCCACGCCACTGCCCGCGTCGAAATGCAGCGCTGCGGCGAGGCGTTAACTACTGTCGAACTTTGCTCCGGTATCGGCGGCCTCCGCCTCCTTCGCCTCGGCGGCAGCGCCTTTCATGGCTTTGTTCGCGACCAGTACACAACCCTCCCCGATATCGTCAATCGCCCGCTGCACATGTGGCTCGATCTCGATTGGTCCTACGTAACGCCGGACGCCGCGTTTCAAGACGGCGCTATCGCCGGCGCCGTGCGCAAAATGGTTTACGAAGTCTTTCAAGGCTTCGAATCGGGAAGCATTCAACAGGTGATCTTTCAACTGGGCACGCGCTTGCTAGCGGAGATTCCCGAGTTGGCCGAGATCCGGCTGGAGGCGAATAACCGCACCTGGGACACGGTGGTCGAATCCGGACAGGAACTCGCCGTCTACACCGATCCCCGCCCCCCGTACGGATGCCTCGGATTGACGTTGCGGCGATAGTATGGCGCACTTATCCACTCACGTTCTCGACCTGACGCTCGGGCGGCCCGCGGCGAATTTGGAGATCGATCTATATCGCGACGGACAACATTTGAAGACCGTTTGCACCAATGAAGACGGGCGTGTCGCCGACCCTCTTCTCTCCGGCGACAGCATCCAGACCGGCACATACGAGTTGGTGTTCCACGCCGGTGCGTACTTTCGAACTCTCGGCCAGCCAGTTACCGATCCGCCCTTTCTTGACGAAGTAGTCATCCGTTTTGGAATCGCCGACGCAGCAGGCAGCTACCATGTACCGCTGCTGCTCTCGCCTTACGGCTACAGTACCTACCGGGGCTCTTGAATGAACGTCATCGAACGATGCCGCTTTCTCGCAGGCATGAGTGAAGATGCCGGCAACCTCACCCGCACTTTCCTCTCGCCCCCTGTGCGCGAAGTGCACCGGCGCCTCAGCGATTGGATGACATCCGCCGGCATGAGCGTCTCAACCGACGCCGCCGGCAACCTGCGCGGCTTCTATCGTGCCATCAACCCGGGCGCTCCACGCCTGCTGATCGGCTCGCACATTGATACCGTACCCAACGCCGGTGCCTTCGACGGACCGCTGGGCGTGATGCTAGGCATTGCACTGGTAGAGTCTCTGGCCGGACGCCGGCTCTCTTTCGGCATCGAAGTAATCGCGTTTTCTGAAGAGGAGGGTGTCCGCTTCGGCATACCTTTCATCGGCAGCCGGGCGCTGGTCAATGCCGTCGATCGGGGCTTACTGGCCAGCACGGATAAGCAGGGAATCACCGTGGAGCAGGCAATTCGAAATTTCGGACTCGATCCAGACAACCTTGCCCAAGCCGCCATCCAGGCGAAAGACGTCCTGGGCTATCTGGAGTTTCACATAGAACAGGGCCCGGTGCTTGAGAGCCTCGGGTTGCCGGTAGGAATCGTAACGGCCATAGCCGGACAGAGCCGTCTCGAACTGGTCTTCCGCGGCAAGGCGAATCACGCAGGAACCACGCCCATGCATCTGCGCCGTGATGCACTGGCGGCAGCCGCGCATTGGATCGCGTTGGTAGAACATCAGGCGCGGACGACGCCGCATCTCGTAGCCACCGTGGGATCGATCGAGGCTCTGCCTGGAGCGGGAAACGTGATCGCCGGGGTAGTCCGCATGAGCCTGGATGTCCGGCACGCGCAGGATGAAGTCCGCCACAGCGCGCTGACCCGCATGCTAGCCGGCGCGCAACAACTCGGCGTGGAACGAGACATCGAAGTCGAATGGACGCAACAGCTCGACCAAGCCTCCGCCGCCTGTAATCCCGCGCTCGCCGCAACACTTGAAAAAGCCGTAGAAGCCGCCGGTCTGCCGGTACACCGCATGGTGAGCGGCGCCGGTCATGATGCCATGGTGATGGCCAGACAAGTCCCTGTCGCAATGCTATTCGTACGGTCTCCCGGAGGGATCAGCCACCATCCGGACGAGTCCGTATTGCCGGATGACGTGGACGCCGCGCTGCAGGTGGGATTGCAATTCTTAAGTCTATTGGAGGCGCGCCATGCCTGACGCCGTCATTCGTGGTGGACGCATCGTGACTCCCGAAGGCGCTATCGAAGCCGATCTGGCCATTGAAGAGGGACTCTTCTCCGTGGTAGGTCCCGAGTTGCCCGCGTGCCCGCAAGAGATCGATGCGCGCGGCCTGATCGTATTTCCCGGCTTGATTGACGTTCACTTGCATTTCAACGAGCCGGGCCGGACCGAGTGGGAGGGCATCGCAACTGGTAGCCGCGCGCTAGCAGCCGGGGGCGGAACTCTGTTCTTCGACATGCCGCTGAATTCCTCGCCGTGTACTCTCAACGGCGGGAGCTTCGACCTCAAGCAACGCGCCATGCAGCAATCTTCCATCACGGACTTCGGCCTGTGGGGAGGCTTGGTCCCAGACAATCTCAATGAGCTGGACGAACTCGCGGAGCGCGGAGTCATCGGTTTCAAAGCATTCATGTCGGATTCCGGCCTTCCCGAGTTTCCCCGCGCCGACGACCTCACGCTTTATGAGGGAATGCGGGTTGCCGCGCGCCACAATCTGCCGGTTGCGGTGCATGCTGAAAGCGAAGAGTTGACCAAGGCCCTTGCCGGGCGCATTCGCCGGGCAGGCGGACGGCGCGTTCGCGATTACCTCAATTCGCGGCCGGTGCTTGCCGAACTCGAAGCCATCCAGCGTGCAGCGCTGCTCGCCAAAGAAACCGGAGCGCGCCTGCACATCGTTCATGTAAGTTCCGGCAGAGGCGTAGCGCTGGCCGCTCAACTACGGGCATCGGGAATCGATCTTACCATCGAAACCTGTCCCCACTATTTGTTCTTCACCGAAGATGACATGGAGAAAATGGGCGCAGTGGCCAAGTGCGCGCCGCCTTTGCGTCCAGACGCGGAACGCGAATCACTCTGGATGGCGCTGCAGCAAGGCGAGATCGACATCGTGGCATCCGATCACTCCCCATCGTCGCCGGACCTCAAGAACGATCCGGATTTCTTCCGCGTCTGGGGCGGCGTCGCCGGGGTGCAATCCACACTAGCCGTGCTGCTCGAAGCCGGCTATCACCACCGAGGCCTGCCGTTGCAGAAAATCGCAAAATTGACCGCGGCCTCGCCCGCAACACGTTTTCGTATCCCCCACAAAGGGGCGATCCAACCTGGCTTCGACGCCGACTGTACACTAGTGGATCTGAATGCGCCGTTCACGCTGAAAGCGGACCAGTTATTCACACGCCATGCGCTGAGCCCCTACTTGGGATCGTCGTTCCGCGGCAAAGTCAGGCGGACCATCCGCCGCGGTGAGACCATTTTCCAGGACGGAAAGATCACTTCTTCAAGACCAGGCCGCATGGTCTTCCCACGAAAGGATAATACATGAACAGACTAGGACACACCCGCAGTTCCTCGCAGGCGGACCACGCACTTTGGACCGCGGACACGTTCGTTCGAGCTGCCTTGCCCGGCATGAAGAACGCCACTGCCATCGTTCATGCGGCCCCTGCGATGGGCGCGTCATTCACTGAATACACCGCCGAGTTCGAGACCGGCGGCCTTCTTGGGCCCGCCCCCGCGCAGCGCTTCGTTTATGTACTCGATGGAGAATTACAAGTCGAAGCCGGCAGGAAGCAGCATCGCCTAAAGAACGGCGGATACGCTTATGTGCCGCCCGGCATGAAGCACACTGTTACCTCTGCAACCGCAAGCCGCGCGATTGTCATCGAGAAGCCCTATCAGAAACAGAACGGTACACCGGCGCCAAAACTTCTCATCGGCGACGAAGCCGGCGTACCAGGCCAACCGCTAATGGGCGACGAAACACTGCGAGTCCGAACGCTGCTCCCCGCCGATTCCGCTTTCGACTGCGCCGTCAACACAATGACCTTTGAGCCCGGCGCCACGCTCCCCATGGTAGAAATTCATGTGATGGAGCACGGCCTGCTAATGCTGGCAGGTGGTGGCATCTACCGTCTGGGCGAATGCTGGTATCCAGTAACCGCGGGCGACTTCATCTGGATGGGCCCGTACTGTCCGCAGTGGTTCGGCGCGTTAGGCAAAGTGCCCGCGAAATATCTGATCTATAAAGATTGGAACCGCCATCCGCTAGTGGGCATAGACCTATGAATCTGAATGTGAACCAAGACCGTCTGATGGCAGAGCTGGATCGCCTTGCCTGCTTCTCCGATGTACCCGCCCCCGCCGTAACACGCGTGGTTTTCTCCCCGGTGGATCTGCAGGCTCGGGCCTACTGCAAGCAGCTTTGTACCAGTGCGGGCTTCGATGTTCGCGAGGATGCCGTGGGAAACACGTTCGCCCGATGGGCCGGCGCCGCTGCCAACTTGCCGGTGGTGGGCACCGGATCGCATATCGACGCCATCCCACACTCCGGCCGCTACGACGGCACAGTGGGCGTTCTCGGCGGTTTGGAAGCCATGCGCGCGCTGAAGGAAAGCGGCTTTCGTCCGCTCCGTTCCATTGAGCTTCTGCTCTTCACATCGGAGGAACCCACCCGTTTCGGTATCGGATGCCTGGGGAGCCGTTTGCTATCCGGCAGTCTCGATGCATCCGCCGGTGAGAAGTTGAAGGATCGGGAAGGATCTACGCTCAACCACGTCCGTGAGAACGCCGGATTCAGCGGCCCGCTGGAAAGCGTTCGGCTCGCCCGCGGCTACTATCACGCCTTCGCGGAACTGCACATCGAACAAGGTCCGCTGCTGGAGCGGCGTCAAATTCCATTGGGCGTTGTGACTGCGATCGCCGCTCCGGCAAGCCTGCGCATCATCATCGAAGGGGAAGGCGGACATGCGGGAGCAATGCTTATGCCAGAGAGGCGCGACGCGTTTTCAGGGGCCGCGGAAATCGCTTTGGCACTGGAAGCCGCCGCCCGGTCCACAGGCTCGGTAGATACCGTGGCCACTGTGGGTACCTGTGATGTCTTCCCGGGCGCTGTGAATAGCGTCCCGTCGAAGGTGACGCTTGGAGTGGATGTTCGCGACATCGATCCCGGACGCAGAGACGCCGTTCTCCAGTCGCTTGCGGAAGTCTGCGGGCGTGTAGCACGCGATCGGCAACTTAAGATTCAAACTGAAATTGTGAACGCGGATGCCCCCGCCGTATGCTCCTCTTTGGTGGTTGACGCGCTGGTCGAAACCTGCCGGGACTCAAACCTGCCATTTGACCGAATGGTGAGCCGCGCCTATCACGATTCGTTATTCATTTCCCGCATCGCACCGGCGGCGATGCTCTTCATACCTTGTCGAAATGGAGTCAGTCACCGGCCGGATGAGTTTTCGTCCGCGGAAGATATCAGCCGGGGATCGCTGGTTTTGGCGGCCACGCTGGCCCGGCTGGCAGGCGCCGCGTAGGACTCTCGGCAAACGCCGATCCGAATCACCCGCAGGATTGGCAAGACTCGGAATGCGAGAGTTTGCGCGTGTGCCCGAGGTTTGGAAATGTCCGATTCTCGAAATTCGCGGAAGGCAAGCGGCGTGGGCAAGACAAATCCCGCAGTCATGGAAAGCGTAGTGTCCAAGAAATAGCTGGACAGATCGAATACT
>JANXXV010000680.1 GCA_025350445.1 Bryobacteraceae bacterium
CGCACTTTATTATGGTGCTGTAGGTCAATTCGATCAAGCTCGAGAATATCAAGTTTTTGTCAATTTGGCTTCTAGAGATGCGGGAACTCTGACAGCTACCGATCTTCCCAATATGGGATCTTGGCAAAGTGTCGTCACGAGAGGAGCACCTGCAGTTCCTGTTGCGCCACAAACTCCATCGATATCGTCGGCACGGAACTTAGAAGAGTTAAACAAAGCTATCGATCAAAGTGGAGGAATCCAAGGCTCGCAGAAATTTTATACTGCGAAAGAATTAAAGGGAATTATTAGTGAAATTATAAAAGACCCAACTTATATTACGAGAATTACCAGAAACGATGGTTTAAGAGAATCAGTAGCAAGAATATTAAATATAAATACCCAATAGAATCGTATTTTGAAAGGAGGTGAATTATGAGACGCCTTGAGTGAACTGGCGTTCCGCCTTCGGTGCGTCAATACCCCAACTGTAGTATTGATAACCGCCGCGCGGCCGCAGCCCGCCGCCGGTATAAGTTGGATAGCGGATGCGCGCGAAGGCCCACTCCGTTTTCTCATCGCCGTCGGGCGGCAAGGTAGACTCAGGGTGCTCAATTTCGTAGGGGTAGAGTTCGACCCCCTGGTTCACCGCACGGCCAGCCGCCCAGACCGCCAACCCGAGAAAACCCGCGATCACTACAAACCGAACGCCCATATTTCCAGCTTAACCGACTATTTCACCAGCGTGGCTTTGAAATTTCCTTCGTCTACTTTTTCGTCTTGCCCGGCGATGGCGGTCTGGCAGGCGCCGGTCCACTTGCCGCCCGCCAGCTTCCCTTTTAATTTCGATACCAACTGCGTGCTTTCGGTTCCAAATTCATAAGAGATTTCGATTTCGCCTGCGGCGATGCGGATTGCGCGGATCCTAGTGTCCTGTCCCTCTCTGGAAACTTCTCTTCCCGTAACCCTAGTTTCCGGCCCTCACCAGCACGCGCCGCGCGTTTTCGGTTACCCGTAGGAGTTGACGACGGGCGAAAGAGCGCGACCGGGGGGTCGCGCGCAGACAAGGTGTCTGCCCCACCTTGCCCCCAGTAGCATGTTGTAGAGAATTAGCCGGGACGGCACACTAGTCTTCACTTCACTTCGCTTCTTGAAAGTGTGAAAGTGGCCTGCGGGGCCTTTTCCGCCTCCGGTCCGGGCTTGATGGTCAACCCGATAGCGCCCGTCGCACCGCAACCATTGCTGCTGCAATCGCCCTTGTACCGTCCTGCAACCTCCGCAGCCAGCAGCAGCGCAGCCGCAATCATACACTGCAGAAATACCCGCATGGCATCAACCCTAACCGCGGCGCCGCTGAAATTCAATCGGTGCATGTACCCATTCCGCTTTCTGATAGCATCTATAAAGCGGTCGTGAAACTTCGAACTCCACTCGCGCTTCTGTCCGCCGTGTTGGTCCAACAGTTGGCTATCGCGCAATTGTCTCCGGGCGGCCAGTATCCGCAGGGCGGCCAGTATCCCCCAGGCGGCGGATATCCGCCAGGCGGCCAGTATCCTCCGGGCGGGAACTACCCGCAAGGGCAGGGCCAGCCGCTTCCAGGCGGAGGCATTCCCATGCCCCGCTGGCCTGGGAAAAAGGGCAGTAACAAGAAGACCGCCGAGAAGAAAGACGCCATTCCCACCGCCACTACCAAGGGAATGTTGCGGCGTTTCGATGAGAAACTGCTGACCCTGGAAGCGGAAGATCATAGAATCGTCCGTTTTCAGCTCTCTGAAAACACCAAGTACAAGAAAGCGGATTTGAAGGACAAGACGGAGCTGAAGACTTCGGAAATCAAGCCCGGCGATCATCTGACGGTGGAATCGGTGCAGGACGACCAGGGCTATTACTTCGCTCTGACGGTCATCTTTGAAAAAGCGGGCAGTGAGGCCGACCGGGCGTCAGCCAATGTGCCGGATGAGATTCTGAAGGCTCCTGGAGCGGGTCCGTCCGGAACACCGGAAGATGAGCGCCCCCACCTGAAGCGCGCTGGATCGAAAGAAGCATCGAAAGAAGAAGAGAAAGCCGAGACGCGGGCGGCTAACTTGCCTGCTCCGGTTGAGATTCCGGAAGACAATCGGCCAAGAACGGTGGTGGTCACGGCGGAGACCCCACGCGGCGTGGACGGGGAAGCACCTCCGAAAATCAAGCGCGGACGGCCTCCACAGCGAAAACCGTCCGACCGCGATGACGACTCTCAAGAAGTGGCGGTGGCGAAATTGCCTCCGCTGCCGAACGGCGAGCCCCGCGCTGAAGTTGAACAACCGCAATCGCGCGCCACGTTGCAACGCCGCGCCGCCGAAGAACCTGAACGGGCGCAGGAAGATCCGCTCATCACCAAAGCCCGTGAAACTTCCGAGTCGTATACGGAAACGCTACCCAACTACATTGCCACGCAGAATACGACGCGCTACGTTAGCACCACCACAAAGCCGAGTTGGCAGGCGCAGGACATTGTCTCGGCGGAAGTGATTTATGAAGCGGGGAAGGAACGTTACCGCAACCTTGCGGTGAATGGCAAGAAGACGAACAAGTCCATCGAAGAAATTGGAGGGTCGTGGTCCACCGGCGAATTTGCCTCCGTGCTGATTGACGTCTTCGCGCGCAGCACGAACGCGGTGTTCCACTCGCGCGGAAGCGACACTTTCAACAACCGCGCCACCGCGCGGTTCGATTACTTCGTCAATCAGGAAAACTCACACTGGACGGTTCATGGTGCAGCCCAATCGTACCGGCCCGCCTATAAAGGCGCGGTCTGGATCGATAAAGAAACGGGCCGCGTGCTGCGCATCGAGATGCAGTCCCGGCAAATGCCGCAGGATTTTCCGTTCGACAAAGTGGAGATGGCTTGCGATTACGACTTTGTCCGGCTGGGAACCATGACGCAGTTTCTGCTGCCGGTGCACTCGGAAAATCTGAGTTGCCAGCGCGGGACCAGCATCTGCGGCCGCAATACGATCGACTTTCGGAACTACAGGAAATTCGGTTCCGAATCCACTCTCATCCTGAAGTAACGCTCCAGAAAACGATAGGCCTGCTTACGTGCGTCGGGTGGAAAATCGTGTTCGGCATCAGGATAGACCGCTTCCAATTCCTTGCCGCGATAGGCCGCCACGCACTGCCTCACACCGTCCACGTCGAAGTTCGCATCCCGTAGCGGAGCGTTCACGAATAGCGCACGGGGAGCCAGCGCCGCCAGAAGTTCCGGAAAGTTGAACGGCATCCGGCCCGGATCATTGCCATACAACCCGGCGATGCGCGGCATGTATCCTTTGTGGCTCCAACCGGTGAGGTCGCCATGCATATAGTTGCGAAAGGAAGTGAACCCGCAACTGGTGACCATGGCGCGGACGCGCACATCGAACGATCCCAGGAATAGCGTGTTGTGCCCGCCCAGCGAATGACCGATGCAGCCGATGGCATCCTTTCGCACTTGCGGCAATGACGTAAGCAGATCGATGGCGCGCGAGTGGTTCCAGATGGCCTTCATTGTGGTGCTGGCATAGCCGTGGGCATAGGCGTCAAATTGATACCCGCCGAAGTTTGGATAATCCGGCGCAAGCGTGACGAAGCCTCGATCCGCCAGTTCCGCCGCGTAGTGCAGGTTTGGCTTGCCGGCGAGGCCGGCGGGTTCGTCCTTCCCAATGCGCGTGGTCTGGTGGAGACAGAGCATCGCCGCGGTTCTAGCGCGCAAGCCGTGCGGGATCATCAGGTACGCCGGTACCCGGTCCCCGGCTTCACTCAAGTAACTGAGCTTGATCCGGTCGTGCCGCCCCGCGGCCACCGGGGCGCTCTTCTCCACTTCCAATGGCCCGCGGACCCGCCGCGGAAATTCACCCATCACCTGCTCCATGCGTATGGTCAGGCCGGACCGGATGGGTAACGCCGCGGCAAGGAACGCGCGCCTAGTCCACACGGAGCACCGCGGGCTTCAGCGTCCACGCCTGCAATCGCGCCAATTCCAACAGGCCGGGTGCGCTGAATCCAAGCGGGTGAATCGACCACTGGAAGCTCTTCACCGGATCGTTCGAAATGTACTTCTCCATCTCCGGATTTCCTTTTTGCATCGTAATCGTTGCAGCGGTAGATCCTTCATTCGCCGCCAGTGTTGCCGCAAAATCGGCCAAGGACAACCGCTCGGAGCCGATCCAAACTTCAGACGGCAACCGGTTATTTCGTTCGATGAAATCGACTGCATCGAGCCGGGCCCGATCAAACATCGCCTTGGGGATTTCGCCGCTTCGAAGATTGCTCTCCACCCGGGACAGCGGACCTTCCACAACCGCCGGCTTCATTCCCAGCAACGCCTGCAAAAGCTCCGCCGCCGAATAGGCTTCACTCCCGGTTGCCAGAAACGAGATGCCGCCACGAAACCGCTGGGCGGCGGCGGCGCTGTCCGCGGGCTTAGGATTCACCGGCGGCGCATACAACTTCAACAACTCGCGCGCGGTAACGAATTTCACTCCAGGCACGGCGAGCGCATGCTTCACGTACGCTGTCAAAACCCGGTAGCATCGTTCGGACTCTTCCGCGGTCCGCGTCTTCGGCCGCTGCCAGTCCGCTCTCTCGCGGCTCGCCCCTTTCGCGAAATTGACGCCGTCCCAAAACTCCGTGGTCACAAATTCATTCGGATGATAGTAGCTGCTGATCACGCCGCCGCCCTTGGCGCGCAGCTCGGCGGCCACTTGATCGAAGCGGGCGAAGGTATCGGGCAGCTTCGAATCGCCGTTGAGTTCCGGCCGGATTAAAAACCGTTGCATCGCGAAGACGTGCAGCAAGCCGCCGAACCAGAAAGGCTGGGCATCCAAGCCCACCTGCAACCCTTCGTCGAGATACATGGGGATTCCCATGCGCAACAGCGCGCGGTAGCTCTGCGGCCCCCATGAGCTTCCGGGCTGGCCGTAGCAGCTTGGCGTCACACCGAAGATGCGTTTGATGTCGGCCACGCCCCTTCCTTCGCGCCGCTCGAATTCCGCCGCGCCATCCAGCCATCCCATATCGCGCAAATAGACGGACGGCGTGGGCTGAATGCTGTGGTTCTCGGCGTGATACCCGATATCGTGCCGCGACAGCGCGCGGATCACATCGGTTCTGCCGCGCTGCCCGAGCACCCGCGCTTTCTCTCCCACCACCTTGAACGTCGCCCGAACGCCCAGGCCGGTGAGGTCCGTTGCCAGCCGCAGGGCCGCATCGTCGGACGAAGGCTCAATGTAATCTTCCGTATCGAACCAGAGCACCACGTAGACGGGTGCTACCGCGGCCGCCAAGCTCACCGCCATGCATAATAGAATCAAAATGAGTCTTCGCATCAGCATTGTTGTTTTTCTTCTTCTCCCGATCTCAAGTCTAACCGCGCAGCCCGCCGAGGAAATAGCCAAGTCGCTGGAATTCGTCAAAGCTAATTACACCAAATACGAATACGAGATTCCGATGCGCGACGGCAAGAAGCTGTTCACCGCGGTATTCGCGCCGAAGGACACAGCGCAACGTTATCCCATCCTTATCACACGGACGCCTTACTCGGTGGCGCCGTACGGTGTCGACAATTACCGGGCGGTCCTTGGACCTTCGGAGAGGTTTCAGAAGGAATTCTTTATTTTCGTTTATCAGGATGTACGCGGCCGTTATTTATAGGAAGGCGAGTTTGTGGAAGTGCGGCCCAACGGCGCGGTGGATGAGAGCACGGACGCCTACGACACGGTGGACTGGCTGATCAAAAACATCCCGAACAACAACGGGAACGCGGGTGTCTGGGGCATCTCGTATCCCGGCTTTTATGCCACCGCAGCCATCATTGACGCTCACCCCGCGCTGGTAGCCGCGTCGCCGCAAGCGCCTGTTACCGATTACTATATGGGCGACGATTCCTATCACAATGGCGCATTCTTTCTGGCGGCGATCTTCGGCTTCTATGCCAACTTCGGAAAAGGCAAGACCGATCCCGCGCTTCCCGATACCGGCACGCCACGCTTCGACTTTAAGAATCCGAACGGCTACGATTTCTACCTGCGTGCCGGTCCGCTGGCGAACTTCAATGAGAAGTATCTCAAAAACCAAAGCCCCTACTGCGCCGAACAGATCGCACACACCAACTAAGCCCACTTCCGGCAATCCAGAAACATCTCGCAGCACCTCTCGGACATCAAGCCCGCGGTGTTGACGGTCGGCGGATGGTTCGATGCGGAAGATCTCTCGGGACCGTTGAGTGATGGCGCGTTTCTGTCGGCCGAGTCCGCGCGAGACGTTTTCGTGATAGACGATCAGGCCGATGAAGACGGCCAGGGCCGGCGCGAGCAGCCAGAAATTCCACCAAGTGAGCGCAGCCCCGGCGACCACGGTGAACAAGCGCCAATTGCCGATGGTCTGAAACGATTTTTCGTGACGGGCGGCGGCGGCGCGGCGGGACTCCAGGCGTTTTTCGTATTCTTGGCGCAATAATTTAGTGTATGGCAGAGGGACCGATTGGCGTGTCCGGCCATCAAGCAACCATGATGTTGACGGTGCTTGCAGTGCCCGGATCGTTGGACGCCGCTACTTCGATGATCGACCAGTTGGAAGTGCGGTACTGTTTTAGCAATGCGAATTGTACTGAACGGGTTAGTGACAGTGCTCATTTTGACGGCAGGCTGGTTTGCTTATCGGAAGGACCGCGCCGGGCGCGCGCTGAATGGAATGATCGAATTATGGCTCGATGCGTACCGGCGCGGGGCCTATGAGGAAGCGCTGCGGGTTGCCGAATCCATCAAGAGACCTGCGTACTGTTTCTTTCGCGGATCGATGCTCTTGCAACTTGGCAAGCTTGACGAGGCCGAGCGGCTGCTGCGCGAGAGCGTCTCCAACAAGAAAGAGACGGACAAGGAGATCGGTGCGAACTACGCAGCACTCGCGGAGTTGCTTTCGCAACGGAGGCGGTACGACGAAGCTCTGAAGTGTTGTGAATCCAGTCTTCGTTTCTATCCCAATCGAAGCTCCACACATCGGGAGATCGTCGAGGTCTGGTTGCGGAGGGGCGATGGTCCAGCCGAGGCGTTGCGCTTTGCCCGTCTCGCCGTTGAGGAGGGCCGATCTGTGAAGGCGCTGACGCCCGAGATTCACGATCTGGATCTGAGCGGAGCTCTTGCCACGCTGGCATGGGCCACGGCTGTCGTGGATAATGCCGAAGAGGCGGTCGATGGTGCCGTTGCGGAAGCCATTCTCTTGAGTGAGTCCACCAAAGTGATTCCAGTCATCGCGCAAGTACACTATCAAGCGGGTTGCGCTTACCGCGCGTTGGGCGATACGGGCAAGGGTGAACATCACTTCCAGGAAGCGGCGCGCATTGATCGCAAGGGGATTTTTGGCCGGGCCGCTCGGGAGATGTTAGGCACATGAATGAGCCGGCCAGAGTCTGCAGCGAGTCCCACAGAGGGCGTGAGTGGCCTGAAGGGTTTCTTCCCAGCGAGCATTGATTCACCGGCGCTGCGGCAGGACTTAGCGTATGACAGCGGGGCCGATAAGGTCTTCCGTAGCAATGAGAAGAGCAGCCCGGGCGCGAACAACACCATCGTGATGGGGCCGTGGTCCCACGGCAGTTGGGCGCGGACCGGCGGGGATGCGCTGGGCAGCGTCGGGTTCAATGCCAAGACCGCTTTGTTTTTCCGCGAGAACATCGAGTTCGCGTTCTTCAACTTCTATCTGAAGGGCCAGAACGATCCGAAACTTCCCAAGGCATATCTGTTTGAAACCGGCACTAACCAGTGGCGCAAGTATGACCAATGGCGGCCGAAGGACGCCCTGGCGCGTACGCTTCACCTGCGCGCGAATGGGAAACTATCTTTCGATAGTGGACC
>JANXXV010000596.1 GCA_025350445.1 Bryobacteraceae bacterium
GCGTTGGCATTCCAGCGATGCTGGCGACGCCGCAGGTTTCCGATCTTTCGCTGCATCCATATCTTGAACGGCAGGGAAGCGGAACCTTCTACGACGGACTGAACGTTGTCTGGCCCGACATTCAAACGCGCCGCGACGGCAAGCTGGGCAATAGCCTGGTGAAGACCGACAATCTGAACTTCGCCCCCCGGTTGGGCATCACGTACAGCCCCGATGCAAAGTGGGTGGTGCGTACAGGCTTTGGGGTGTTCTACTCGCAGGATACCGGCAATCCGCGCTTCGACATGGCGCGGAACCTGGCGGGCCGCGTGCGTTTTGAATCCATCGATCCGGTTCTCTATACCTTCGATAACGCGTTCGCCAGCTTGTCCGGCGCGAAGGCCACGGTGAAGACGCCGTACGCGTTTGCCAACCTTTACGACCGGAAGACTCCGCGCAGCATCAGCTACCTGCTAAACGTGCAGCGCGAATTGCCGGGCAACGTGCTTCTGGAAGTGGGATACCTGGGGACTCAGAGCCGGCATCTGGAGTCTCTCCGTGCCGTCAATGAGGCCCTTCCGGGAACGACGCCCATCCTGCAACGTACCCCGTTCGCGGAATTCGGCCGCATCCAGTTAGTGGACGCGTCCGCTAATGCCGGCTACAACGCTCTCTCGGCCAAGGTGACGAAGCGCTATAGTTCGGGCCTGACCTACCTCCTCTCCTATACATGGTCCAAATCCATTGACGACGCTAGCGGCATTCGCGTCCATAATGGCGATACCCTGTTTCCGCAGAACAGCAACTGCCTGGCCTGCGAACGGGGGCTGTCCATTTTCAGCACCGCGTCCAGGCTGGTGAGCTCGGTGCTGTATGACATTCCGGTAGGCAAGGGGCGTCAGATGGCGATCTCCAACCGGTATGCGGAAGCGTTGATTGGCGGCTGGCAACTGGGAACGATTTTGACCTATCAATCCGGATTCCCGCTGACGATCAGCGCCAATGCGCGCGACACTTCGAACATCGGTGCAGGGTTTGACCGTCCGAACGCTGTGGCGGGTGTCGATCCGGTGTTGGGCCGCAATCGGCAGACGACGGAGCATTTCTTCAACGCGAAGGCCTTCGTGCAACCGGCCTTCGGCACCTTTGGAAATGTCGGCAGGAACACCATGATTGGACCGCGCATTCTCAATCTGGACGCTTCACTGATCAAAGACTTCCACTTCATGGAATCGAAGTACTTACAATTCCGGTGGGAAATGTTTAACTCATTGAACCATCCCAACTGGGGCGATCCGAACACCAACTTCTTTTCGGGCGGTTTCGGCACCATCACCGGTACAAGGACGGCGATGCGGCAAATGCAGTTTGCTCTGAAGCTAGTCTTCTAGCGGCTGCTGTTCAAGCTCGATTGGCCTGCTGCCGGAAACGGTGGCAGGCCTTTTTTGTGTGCCGAGCATGTTCGACAGCTTCCGGAATTTCTGAAACAGCACTGGCCAGCAATCGGGGAACAGTTGTCAAGTGGAACCTATCAGCGGCAACCGGTCAAGCGGATGGAAATCCCGAAACTGGACGGAGGAATGCGAAAGCTTGGCATTCCGACGGTGCTGGATGGATTCATCCAGCAGGCGGTGATGCAGGCTCCGCGGCGCAAATGGGATCGGACATTTTCCGAACATAGCCTTGGGTTCCGTCCTGGGCGGAGCGCGCATCAGGCGGTAGCAAAGGCGCAGGAGTATATCGCCGAAGGTTATCGCTGGGTGGTGGACCTGGATTGGAGAAATTCTTCGATCGGGTAAACCATGACAAGCCGATGGCGAAAATCGCCCAACGGGTGAGCGACCAGCGCATGCTGAAGCTGATCCGGGCGTTTCTCACGGCTGGAGTTTTGGAGAACGGGTTGGTGGGACCGGTGGATGAGGGCACGGCGCAAGGCGGGCCGTTGTCACCCTTGTTGTCGAACATCATGCTTAATGACTTTGACCGGGAGTTGGAGCGGCGTGGGCTCCGGTTTGGGCGGTACGCGGACGATCGTAACTTCTACGTTCGAATCCGTCGAGCCGGGGAACGGGTGATGGATAGCATTTCGCGATTCCTCACTGAGAAGCTCAAGGTGAATGTGCAGAAGAGTGCGGTGGCACGGCCAGAGGAGCGCAAGTTTCCGGGATTCAGCTTCACGAACGGACGGTTAGCGAAACGGCGGATCGCGTTGAAAGCGGTGGAACGGTTCAAGGAGCGTGTCCGGGAAATGACGTAACGGACGAGGGGTGTGAGCATGGAACGAATGGCGCAAGAGATGGCCCGCTATTTACGGGGCTGGATCGGCTATTTCGGGAAATGCGAAACGCCTTCGGCGCTGGAAGATCTTGAGCAGTAGTTCCGGCGCAGGCTGCGGTCTGCGGTTTGGAAGCAGTGGAAACGGGTACGGTGCGATTCGCGGCATTGCGGAAACGGGGTGTGGGCAAAGATCTGGCCGCTCAAACGGCAGGCAGCGCTCATGGTCCGTGGAGGCTAGCGAACAGTCCGGCATTCCCCATCGCGCTGCCCAATGCTTATTTTGGCTCGCTCGGGCTTCCGAGATTGACCGCCGCCCGACAAGCTGAACCCGCCGAACCGCCGGATGCGGACCCGCATGTCTAGTGGTGTGGGAGGGGAGGGGCCGCAAGGCTCCCCCTTATCCCGATTTTGTGCGCGCCCCGCGGAGCCGCGATTTTATCCAGCCCAGAACCGAAGGGCTGACCATCCGGCGGACGCCTTGGCGGGCGAAGCCTTTTGCACGTTCGACGCGCATACCGGTACTGTCGCCCAATCCAACTTCCACAAGCGTAACTCCACTCTGGTTGATCGCCGCGCGCAACGTGTTCTCGGCATCGCCATCCAGGTAAAAGTAGTTCGCGCCGATCGCCTCGGCAAAAAGCGGGAGATCCGGATTGAGCAACGCCGTCCCATGGCTATGTCCGTAGGAGGAGAGCTGCTGCGCACGGATCTGCCCGAGCGCTCCATCATTGAAAACGATAATGGTGATGGGAATCTTCTCGCGAACGGCAGTCAGTATTTCCATGCCGCTCATCGCCAGCCCGCCGTCTCCGACGATCAGGATCACGCGCCGGCTGGGATCCGCCAATTTCGCGCCGATGGCCGCGGGCAAACCAAAGCCCATGGACTGGAAGTCCGTCGGGATAATCAATCCCCGGGGGGTGTGGACCCGGAAATGCCGCGTGGCAAGCACCTGATGCAATCCCGAATCGGTTACCAGGCAGGCATTCGCCGGCATGGCCTTGCGTAGTGCGTCGAAGAAACCGGCCGGAGTAGCGGGATCGCAACCGTGAACGGCCGGTTCCACGGGGTTGGCGGCTCTTGGCCGGCAAGCTTCGAGCATGGCGGGGTTCCAGTCCGAACTCCTGGACTGGAAGGCTTCAGCGTTCCGCACGATTGCGTCGAGGAATTCGGGGGCGCCGGAATGGAGAGCGATCCGGGCCGGGTAATTGGCGTTCAGCACTTCGGCGCAGGAATCAACGTGGATGAGCTTCTCCGGAGCGAGCTTCAGCTTGAATCCGAAGGCGCCGTTGGCGCTGAACTTACAGCCGATGGCGAGAATGAGGTCGCTTTGATCGAACAGCAAATTCATCGAGCGGATCGACGATTCGGAGAAATCGAACGTCAGAGCCTTGGGATCGTCTTCGGAGATGACTCCGCGTGCCGAGCGGGTGGCGATCACGGGCGCGCTTAGAAGACTGGCGAGCTTCTGTAACCGATCGGGAGCGCCGTTTGTTCCTTGTCCCACGAAGAGCACGGCGCGTTTCGATTCGCGGAGGGACGCGATGATTTCCCGCAACGTTGCCGCATCCGGCGATTTCGGGATGGGAAGCGGCGCCTCAAATTCAGGTGGCGGGGCAACTTCTTCGGCGATATGCCGGTCATCGATTTGAAGCATCACCGGGCCAGGTTCGCCCGCGGTGGTGGCGGTGAACGCTTCACGAACCCCGGCGGCCAGATCATGAGGATGATCCACCTCGACTATCTTGCGCACGAGCGGTGACAGAATGGCCCGCTGATCGATCGCCTGCAGGTTGTATTTCCTGTCCGGGTTCACGGCGGCTTTGCCGACAATATAGAGCAGCGCGGCCGAATCGTGAGACGCCTCAGCGATGGCGGCGATGGTGAATGCGAAGCCGGGACCCGGTATGGTGGTCAAGACGCCAACCTTACCCGAAGCACGGTAGTATCCATTTGCCATGAAGCCGGCGGCCAACTCATGGGTTGGGACGATGGTGCGGATGGAGGACTGCCGCAGGCATTCAAAGAATCCGACGTTCTGCGTTCCGGGCAAGCCAAAGATATGCTTTACGCCGAGCTGCTGCAAGGAGGAACAGAGGATCTGGCCGCCGGTTCTCGGCATCACTTTGCGTCTCCAGCCTTGCGCGGAAGGCGGGAGAGGATGTTCCGGCCCCCCTGCTTTACCAGACTGCCGGTGCGGTACACCAGATTTTGCACGCGGAACCCGCCGCGATCGGGGCGTTCGAGGACGATGCTCGGTTCCAGATCGCCGCCAAGCTGGCTCTTAAAATGAGTGACTGAATTCAGTTGGGCGTCGGTGAGGTCGTTGCCGGTGAAGCCCATTTTTGAAAGATGCTCAAAGGTCTTCCAGCGAAGGAAAGCGGTTGCGCCGCTGCGGAGAAACTCACTGTCGGCCGCGGCACTCACGGTGTGGCAGACCGGGTGCCTGCCTAACAACACAAGTTGCGTGGAGATCACGCGGCCTTCGGGCGTGCGCGCGTGAAACAGCCGGCAAAGATTCTGCGAGCGGAGGCGCTCAAAATATGTTCGGAACCCCTGCTCGGGCAGGTAAATCGCCGACCCTTTCCGGACGTGCGTCTGATGATGGAGGCGATAAAAGCTGTCAAAATCGTCTTCTTCGCAAAACTGGAGGCCTTCCCGATCGCAGCGCGTTACCAACCGGCGCAGATTCTGCTCCATACGCGAAGTCCAGTGAGTAGCCAAGTCGTGCAGGGGAACCACATAGGAATAGCTGAGGCGGGTGTTCCAGCCCTGTTCAGCGAAAACGCGGACGTCCTGCAGCGTGGACCGGCTCTTGATCTGTACCCGACCGTACCGGTTTAGAGAAACGTGCTGTTCCAAAGCGGATAAGGTTTCCAGACGTTTCGCGGTGCGCTCGGAGGGATACTTACTGGGGTGAGTCTTGAGGACGAAGCCATTGTAGTAGAGCAACAGACGGCCGGTGACGTAGGAACCCCAGTTGTCCTTGCGCTCAAAGATTGCAATTCCACCCACAAGTTCGCCCGCGCGTTCGGCGGCCAGAATCTTGAATTGCCCGCCGGTCTGGCTGCAAAGCACATCCAGGTATTCAGGAGTGCTGTAGATGCTGCCGTCAGGGGACTGGGCGACCAGATCATTCCAGGACGGATATTCGGTCTCGGACAGGTAGCGGGTCGAAACTTTGGAGATCATCGTTTTGGCTGACCCGGGAGATGTCCCTTCAAGACATCGACGATGTAGGAAACGGCCGGCCCGGGATCGTCCCAGGCGAAAACTGCGCCGTCGGCGCCGGCAATCGACCAGAGCCAGGTAAACAGATTTCCGGGGGTATCCCGGAACGCCTTGTAATCCTTGGGAAGGTACACACAGCGCCGTCCGACGTGGTATTTGTCGATCGGCTCGACGGTCATTCCAAGGGCGTCCCGATAAGAAAGGCTACAAACGTCTACGCCGGCGCGGGTTGCGAACTCGATGTACCACCACGGCCGGGCATTGACTTCGAGGATCTTGAAGAGGCCATCGCGGTCATCATACTTAAACTCGGCGCTGAAGATGCCCCGGAAAGGCAGGACCGACCACATCTTTTGTATCGATTGGACCGCGCCTTTCACCTGTTCGAGCGAGATGCTTTCCATTAAGGTGCTGTTACCCAGTAGAGGCGGAAACATACGCAGACGCCGGCGGGCGAAGAGCGCCTGGATAACACCTGCCCGATCCACAAATCCGTCGATAAAATAGTGATTGGTTGGCGGGCCGGGAATGTACTCCTGCAACATGATGGGAAATTCGTTGTGCCCATTCCGCTGCACTCTGGTCATGGTGGCGAGTGCGTCCGCCTTATCCTTAATAAGGAAAGCTTTCAAGTGATGCCGGCTGTTGAAGGAGAGCGAGTCGAGAGGCTTCAAGAAGCCGCCGTCGAAATGGGAGGCGGGGAGGGCCGCCATCTCGTCCAGCGATTGCAGCACGGCGGTGCGCGGGTGAGGAATGTTCTCCGGTTGGAGCATACCGGCAAAATGCCATTTATCGATCATCATTTCAATGATGTGCGCGGGGGAGATGCTGGTTGGAAAGCGGTCCTTGAGGCGGCTGGGAAGCTGGGCGACGGCCTGGGCCCAGTCGTCGGCGCAGGGCATAAGCACGGCCTTCTGAATTGACAATCCATCGAGAATTTCCGGCAGGCGCCGCGGCTGAGGATCGGTGCCGGCCAGTTCGGGCAATGGACGGTACCAGCGGGATCGGGCAATCATTCCCGGAGTGGCGCAGACGGAAAACACCGGAATACCCGCCCTTCCCAAAGTACGGATGACACCGATTGCCGTCAGGCTGGAACCAAAAACCAGCACGGGAATGCCAACCTGATCAGTGCGGTCGATCTTCCCGGTGGAGGTGTGATTCCGGGAACCACTTTGGGACTCGGGCGGCACCGGTTTGCGCCGGTTCAGCGGCTTACCGATTCCCATGGTTTGAGGAAACCAATCTGGTGGAACTTCGCACGGCTCACTCATAGAGAGCGCCGGCCTTCGAAAGGTGAGTGACATTCACGTAACTAACTAGCAGCTTGCCAGCCATTCCGTCGCCTGGAAGGGGATAATGCGGCGTGAACTGTACTCCAAGTTCAAAAGTACTGCGTGGCATAGTCTTCCAGGACCAAGCGCGTGGGACCGTTCCGGGCGACGATAGCGCCGGTGTACTCAAGGGATGGTCCGCTGCAATTTATTGGCATCCCGCTTGCATTACGAACCGGGACGATATGAAATCCAATACAACCCTTCAACTATCCATGTTGCGTTTGGCGATGTTGTGCGCCGTACTTACGGTGCCCGGATTGTCGAACCAGGCTCGTGCGGCAGCGGAATCCAGCGCGAGCATACCAACGGCGGCGGCACCAGAGACTCCCTTGGCCGGTTACCGGATTGGCCCGGGCGATATACTTCAAATCAATGTTTTGCGGGATCCGGACGCGTCCGTAGCCTCGGTTGTTGTCCGGTCGGACGGCGTTATTTCGCTTCCCCTGATAAAGGAAGTGGCGGCTGGGGGAATGACGCCTGCCGAGTTGGAGCGGTTTATTACCAGCAAACTGGCCCGATTGATTCGCGACCCGGAAGTGACGGTGGTGATGAAGGAAATCCACAGCGAGAAGATCTATCTGTTGGGCGCGGTGAAGAAGGAAGGGGCTATTCCGTTTGTCGCTCCGTTGACGGTGTTGCAGGCGGTTGCCGAAGCCGGGGGACTGACCGACTACGCTAAGCGAAGCAAGATCTATATCTTGCGGCAGGAAGCTTCCAAACAAGTCCGCATCTCATTCGACTATAGCCGGGTGATCAAGGGCGAAAATATGGAGCTCAACATTATGCTGCGTCCGGGCGACACCATCGTTATCCCGCATTAAGCGGTCCGTGGGATTGGATGGGAAGTGAGCAAAAGTGCAATCTTGTGGCAATAAGAGAAACGAATTGGTACTACAAAGGGCAAGAGCCGGCTCGGTGGCGGAGGATTGTGTCGCGGCGGAACGGAAAAGCACGATGGGAACAATCTACCGTCAACGCTCGGCGTACAGGTTCCGCACCGCTTTTGGCGGAACAGTCCTAGATCTTTCGTCATCGGCCAGTGTAAACCATTGGCGGATGGACTAAACAGCAAAAGAGAGCGATTCTTGATGTCTAACTCAGGAAGTGAACCGATGAAAAAATGTTTGATAGCAACCGCGGTATTCGCTTTGACGATCTGGGGTGTTTTGCCATTGTGCGAAGCACAATCGCTGATGGGAAGCGGCCAGGCTAACGTCGGAGGCAATGGATTTCACGTTTACGGCGTGACGGGTTCGGGCGGCTATTCCTCGCTGAATCTGCACACTCTGTCACTAAGAGACAGCGCCGGAATGGGGGGCGAAGCCTTTGCCTGGGCGGCGGTTTCGTTGGGATACGCTTACCACTATGGGAATCATACATTCCGCATCAACTACACTCCCGCCTATTCGGGCAGCTTTCAGACCGGAAACCTGCAGTCGTTTAACCAGAACATGAATTTTGAACTTACCGAACGGTTGAAACCGCAGTGGACGTTCTATCTGCGAGGATCGGGCGACGACAGTACGTTGCAGCAGTTCCTGTTCAGACCGGGCGGTTCATCGCAGTTGGCGGCGGATGGAACCTCGGATCAGTTGGCGGCAACAGTGATTGGGGCGCCCGGAGAAGTGCCCGCCGCTAAGACCCCGTTGCAAAACACGCTCTACGGAATCCGGCTATTGTCGTTCGGCTCCGAGACGGGAATCACTTACAAGTCCTCGCCGCGGTTGAGCATTTCGGCCGGAGGCGGATTCGCCCAAACCCAATCGAGGCCGAATGACCAAAATGACCAATCCGGTCCCTTGCTGGCGCTGATTCCCCGTACGCGGCTTGAACAAGGTACGGTGAATGTGGCCTACTCGTTGAGTCCGAGGTCGGCAATCGGAGCGGCAGCCTCGACGATCAGCACGCAAAGTGGATACGGCAACTCTCAGATTTCGACATTTACCGGCACTTACGGTCGAAAGTTGGGAGCCCACTGGTTTGGAAACGTGGCCGGAGGGATTGGCACTTTCCACACCAGCAAGACAATTGGATCGATTCCGTCCGGAACCTCGTACGTGGCTAGTGGAAGCTTCGGATATCAGGCTGAATCGCAAGCATTGGTCGCTTCCTATGGAAGAACCGTGGGCGACACTTACGGTCTGGTCGCCGGGTCCACTACAAACTTCCTGGGCACATGGAATTACAGGCAGCCTGGAACCGCCTGGGGAATAGTGGCTTCCGGCGGCCAACAGGAGTTGAAAGGGGGTCCGATCGGAACCTTCACCACCTGGCACGGATCGGCCGGAGTTACTAGAGCCGTAAGCAACCAAGTGAATTTGAGCATGGAATACGCGTATCTGAAGGATGCCACCAGACCGAAGGGCCCTTACCAGGATTTGCGTGCGCATATCGTCCGGATGACAATTTCATGGATACCGCAGCTGGGCGAGGGCAACGCTCTGGCAAAGGCAGGAAGGTAGCCTGTATGCCTTTCTCCTCCGAGCGGCGGAATGCGGCGATTCGAAATCTGAATCCTTCGCAACAAATCCCAAATAGTTACCTTTACCTCATTGGCTAGAACTACCAATGTGTTGATAAGGCGATGTGTTTCGGATTGGACTCCGGGATGCAAAGACAGTTCTGCAACAAGATGTTGACAAGCTATTTTGAGCGGCAAATAACCAGATGACGAATTCTACTAAGAACCGG
Source organism: Bryobacteraceae bacterium (assembly GCA_025350445.1). The sequence continues at coordinate 9,516 of JANXXV010000596.1, forward strand.
ACAGACTTACAGCAGTTCTCGCCCCGCTCGATCGCGCGGATGGTGTGGAAGCACAAGCTTGCGATCCTGGCGGGTACAGTTGCCCTGAGCGGCATGGCGGCTTGGGTGGTTCTCCAGCTTCCCAATGTCTACCGCGCCGAGGCCGTGGTGTTGGTGGATTCGCAAAAGATCCCCGAAAAATATGTGGCCTCGACGGTCCAGGTGACACTCCAGGACAGCGTAAACGCCATCAGCCAGAAGGTGTTGAATATTAACCGGCTACAGGGCATTATCGACGAGTTTCACTTGTACGAAGACGAGCGGAAACTGAAAACGGCGGATGAGTTGGTGGAGCGGGTAAGAAAAGACCTGTCTATCACTCTGGAACGAGGCTTGGGCGGCGGCCATTCCGGCGCCATCCGGATCAGCTTCGACGGATCGAGCGCGACGGTGGTAGCGGGCGTAGTGGCGCGCGTGACCGAGTTGTTTGTCCAGGAGAACGTGCGGACCAGGGAACAGCGGGCTGCCGGCACGTCCGACTTCATCGAACTTCAGTTGCAGCAATCGAAGACGCGCCTGGAAGAGCAGGAAACGAGCCTCAGCAAGTATAAGGTTCAGTGGGCCGGCGAATTGCCGCAGCAGGAAGCGGCATTGCTGGGCGCCTTGAACCGGCTGCAAGCGGAAGTGCAGGCAAATGAGGAGGCGATCAATCGGGCGCAGCAAAACAAGACGATGCTCGAGAGTACGCTTCGGTTTGCCGAGACTTCGCTGGCAACTGAACTTCGCTCGCTGAGCCGGCCCGCGCCGGTCGCACCGGTCGGGCGCGGCGATGCTGCGCAGAACGCGGCGGTTCCGGCGCAGGCAGTTGCGGTTCACCATTCCGATGCACTGCGCGCGCAGCTCAATTCGCTGCGTCTTCGGTATTTCGACGATCATCCCGAAGTGAAACGCGTGAAGACGGAGTTGGACCAGACTCTGGAGCAGGAGGCATTTCTAGCGGCTCAGAGGCGGGGGAACGATGCCGAAGCGGCGAAGAACAGCCGGATGAATGCCGTGGCGCCGCCGGAGACTCAGGGGCCGGATACGGTTGCAATGACACCGCAGGTTGCGGCCGAATTGAATCGGGAGCGGGAGCGGGTGGCTTCGTCGCGGACGCAGCTACAGGTTCTGAACAACGAAATCAACAAGCGCAACGACGATAGGCAGCGGATTATCAAGCAAATCGCCGACTATCAGGTCCGCGTGGAAAAGCTGCCGATACGCGAACAGCAGATGGCGGCTCTAACCCGGGACTATGAGACCTCGAAGGTGAATTACCGCTCATTGTTCGACAAGAAGATCTCGGCTGAAATGGCTGAAGACATGGAGCGTAGCGAGCAATCCGAGCGGTTTACAATCGCCGATCAGGCGCGGGTGCCGATGAAGCCCGTGAGGCCGAGACGGAAGCTGCTATTTGCGGCCGCCTTACTGGCAGCGCTGGCACTGGCAATCGGATCGGCGCTCGCGTTCGAAATCAACCGGAACAAGTTCCTGGGCGAATGGGAGTTGCCGGCGACGGTAAGCGTGCTGGGGCGAATTCCGAACATGTCGGGTGAGGCGCGGGCCTCGGCCGGAATGCAGAGTTGGATGGTAGTGCCGGCATTGGTTTCGGCCGGAGCCGCCGGAGCATTGTCGTGGTTTTTCAATAAAGGGGTGAGTTAATGTACGAAACCTTTTTCGGGCTCACCCGCAATCCATTTACGATGACGCCCGATCCCAGTGCGTTGTTCCTGACGGTGGGTCATCGCGAAGCGCTAGCCGGTTTGTCTTACGCGATTATGGAGCGGAAGGGATTTGTGCTGCTGGTGGGCGAAGCGGGAACGGGGAAGACGACACTCCTGCGCAGACTTCTAGAAGTGGCGCGCGAGGCCAATGCGCAGACCTGCGTGGTATTAAATCCGACGCTGACTCCCGCCGAATTTCTCGAATTATTGCTGTATAATTTCGGGATTAAAGATTTCCCGGTGAGTAAGGCGCGGCGCTTAATTTTGTTGGAGGAACTTCTGGTGGATGCGCATCGGGCTGGAAAGGCTCCGGTGCTGGTGATTGACGAGGCGCATAAGCTAAGCTTCGATGTCCTCGAAGAGGTTCGCCTGCTGACCAATTTTGAAACCAAGGATCAAAAGCTCCTGCAGATCGTGCTCGCGGGGCAACCGGAGCTGAACGACATTTTCAATCGCCAGGAATTGTGGCAGTTGAAACAGCGCGTAGCTATCCGGTTGAGAATCGATGCGCTCACGCGGAAACAAGTGGACGACTATCTGGTGTATCGCTGGGTAAAGATTGGCGGCGCCCAGTTGCTTCCGTTCACCGATGAAGCCATTTCCCTGATCGTGAAATGGTCCAGAGGCATTCCGAGGCTGGTGAATTCGATTTGCGACAACGCGCTGTTGCTGGCATTCAGCAACAACACGCGAGTAATCGGGCAGTGGATCATTCAGGAAGTTGTCCGGGATCTCGACCTGAAACCGGGGCCGGGATTCGAGCATGCAACCAGGGTGGCCGAGATGAACGAACCGAAACCGGCGCCGGTTCCAATAATAGTGCCGGACGTGAAATCCAGGCCAGTGTCCTTCGCTACGCTGGACCGCTATACCCGGCCTGAGCCGAAGCCGTTTTTTCTGCAGCGATGGACTGCTCGTTTGAGAGCGTAACAAGCTTGGTGAAGAAGAGCTTATTTAAGAAAACATACACATCATGAGCCGCATCTACGAGGCACTAAGACAATCCGATAAATCGACCGAATGCTCCATCGCCGAACTTATCGACGGGGATCAGACAGTTGTTACCGACGATTCCGAACGGACGTTAGCAGGGGAACCGATAGAGGAGGGCTATGCGGACATCGCAAGACCGCTCCCGAATACGGAACCTGTCCCGATCGACGCGGGCGAACACCAGCCGGGCGAGTATCGGGTGGTGCCGCTCCGGGTTTCGGCGCGCGTGCCCATCCTCGCCTTCGACGGCAGCCCGGGCCGGGCAGCGGAACAGTACCGTATCCTGCGGACCAATATTCTTCAACATCCGAAGCACCCGGCGATGATGGCGATCTCAAGCGCCGATCCGGGAGACGGGAAGACGATCACCGCCATTAACACGGCCGCCATTCTGGCGCTGAAGAGCGATTACCGCGTCCTGCTGATTGACGCGGACCTCCGCCAGTGCAGCGTTGCGCCAGCTTTGGGAATCGATTCCGGCCCCGGGTTGGTGGGTGTGCTGGGCGGCGAATGCACACTGGAAGATGCCATCGTGCGAATAGAGCAACTGCCTAACCTCTACGTGCTTCCGTCCGGCCCGCTTTGTGCAAATCCGGTGGAACTGCTGGATTCGGCATATTGCAACTCCGTGATTCAACGGCTTCGCGATGGATTCGATTTCATCGTGGTAGATACGACGCCGACCGCCGCGGTGGCCGATTTCAAACTGGTGCTGCAATTCTGCGATGGAGTTCTGCTGGTGGTGAGGCCGGACCACACAAATCGCGATTCCTTCGTGCGGGCGCTGCAGATTGAACCGCGGGAAAAGCTTTTGGGCACGGTGCTAAACAGTTCCGAAGAATGGTTTCTGTGGAAGGGGCAAGAAAACTATATTCATTACTACGCTGAACGGCGGGAGAAGCGGCCGTTCTGGAACTGGCGCCGGCGACGACGCCCCAGCAAGTAATGTATTTTCAATCATTTAGAGAAACTACCTGTAAGGAAAAGGGCGAAGCTATGTCCATACTGAACATTGAAATTCAATGGTACGCCGTGCAAACAAGGTCTAATTTCGAAAAACTTGTTACCAAAGAGTTGAGCGCTAAGGGAATTGAAAACTACTGCCCGATACTCGAAGAGCTGCACCAATGGGCAGACCGCAAGAAGATCGTCCAACGGCCGGTTTTCCCAGGATATGTATTCGCCCGCTTTGTCGATATGGGTGCAACGCGCCAGATAGTCCGGCAGACAAATGGCGCGGTACGTATCCTTGGCGGCCCGGAGAAACCCGAGGCGGTGCCGGACTCCGAGATCGACTCGATCCAGCGCCTGCTCAAGAGCGGCCATTCCTGTTTTCCCCATCCCTTTCTTCAGGAAGGGGAGATGGTTCGGGTGAAGCGGGGCGCGCTGAAGAATGTAGAGGGAAAAATGGTGCGGATGAAAAACCGGACCAGACTTGTACTCTCGGTGAATTTACTGTGTAACTCGATTGCTGTAGAAGTAGACGCGTTAGATGTGGAAGCTGTCCGCCCAAATTCTCGACCTGTAGCATAAACCACTCCCATGTATCCGAATTTAAAACTGCAACTTTGGACCTCCGGGCTCCGGCAAAATCGCCTCGCAAGAATGTTGGAAATGGATGAGACGACGTTGAGCAGAATTGTCAACGGCTTTCGTGAACCCAGCATCGAGTTACGGAATAATATCGCCGGGATGCTGAAGTGCGACGTGGACTGGCTATTCCAGCGGCGGGATAGCGCTTCTGAAAGGACCGGGACCGATGGCCAGAGCGGCATTGCAAGACCGTAAGGTCACCATAGCGGTCCATCCCCGGTCGGCGTGGAGGCAAGTGGCGCCGATCTGGTGTGAACTGGTTGGCGCTTCGGAATGCTGTTCGTTCTCCTTGTCGGAAACCTGGGTGGAGACGTGGCTGGAAGTTTTCGGCCCGCAATTGGAGCCATCCATTCTGATTTTCGAGAGCGGCGGGCAGGCGGTGGGCGCGTGTCTGCTGGCAAACGCGAAAACAATTCACGGTTTCATGCGCATTAAGCGGCTGTCTTTAAATGCCTCCGGGGAGGCGGGCGCCGACACAACCTACGCAGAATACAACGACATTCTTAGCAGGCCGGGTTGGGAGTCATCGGTCGCCGAGGCGCTTTTTGAAGAATTGGCCGGCAGGAAGTGGGACGAAATTGCGCTGGATGGATTTACCGATGGGCCGGCGTACCGCACCCTGAAGGAAAAGTTCACGGGTCTGGAATGCGAGGAGGTTCAGCATCCCAGCTACTACGTGGATCTGGTGTCGATTCGGGGGTCCGGGATGGAGTACGACATGTCTCTGGGGAAGACGAACCGGAAGCATCTGCGGCAGAATATCCGGCATTATTCCGCCATTGGCGAGCTTCGATTAGAGGCTGCCCGCGATGTTACCGAGGCCTTGGCGATGCTCGACGAGATTGCCGATCTGAGCCAGAAGCGATGGGCCAGCCGGGGTAAGCGGGGGATTTTCTCGTCCGAACGATTCCGCGCGTTTCACCGCATCCTGATTGAGAAATCGTTCGGCCGCGGGACGGTACAGCTTCTGAGAGTCTCGGCGGGCAGCCAAACCGTGGGTCTGGTATATAACCTGATTCATCGGGGCAGAGTCCATTTTTATCAGTGCGGGTATCATTACGGACCCGACAAGCGGCTCAGCCCGGGGACAGTCACGCTTTCGCGTGCGATTCAGTACTGCCTGGATGAGGGGCATCGGGACTACGATTTCCTCTCGGGAGAGAGCAGTTACAAACAGTGGTTATCGACGGGGTCGCGGACGCTGAGTTGGGCTGTATTCCGCCGGCCGCGGTTGCGATTGCAGGTGATTGACGGCCTCCGCCGGATCAAGCTGCAATTGACAGCGGCGAATATCTAAGCTATCGGGCGAACGCAGCCATGCCATCGATTTCCAAAACACGCGCGGAGGCAGCATCACTCAACCGGCCGCGCAGGCCCCAAACGGAGAGCCGGGCGCCCGCCGCAGTACGGATACGCCCGGCAGTACGCCGGCTGTGGATCCACTTCCTGAAAGCGTCCGGCTGCTTCTGGTGGGCGAAACGGTCACTGCGCAGGCAGGGAGCCACGGTTGTGCTAACTCTCCACCGGGTGCTCGACGACTTCACCTTTGACCGTACGGGGAGCCTGCCCGGCATTGTACTGCGCGAAGAAACGTTCCGCAATCTGGTTGAGTATGTGTCGGAACGGCATGAAGCGGTTGACACCAGCGATGTGGCGCCCGGCGTGGCCTGCAAGAAACTGCGAATTGTGTTTACGTTTGACGACGGGTGGTCCGACAACCTCAACAGCGCGTTACCGGTGGCGCGCGCCTATCGAATTCCGTTCATCGTATTCGTTTGTCCGGGGCTGGCCGGCTCCCCAACTCCATTCTGGCAGGAACAGGTCATTGCCAATTTGAGGTTGTCCAGCCACCCGCTCAGCCCGGCCAAGATCAATTGCATCATTGAGGATCTGAAGAGAAGCCGCGAAGACGAGCGCGGACCACGGATTGTCGAAGTGTTGGAGAAGTACGGAGTTACATCTGAATCGGCGCGGCCGTTCGGCGGCGACAGTACTCTCTCGCTGGAAGAGATTGCGGCGATGCACGGTGAAGGAGTAGCCTTCGGATCGCATACGCAAACGCATCAAATCCTTACCTGCACCACGGCGGATGCGGTGCGGCGGGAAGTGCGGGAATCGAGAACCGCCATCGAGAAGACCGTCGGCGGCGACTGCAAGGTTTTTGCCTATCCTAACGGCAACTGGTCGCAGGAGGTCAAGCAGATCCTGGCGGAAGAGGGCATGGAATTGGCATTCACGACGGAACCGGGGGCGTGGACCGCGGATTGCGATCCGCTGGCGATTCCCCGGGTGAACGTCTCGGAAAGCAACGTAGTGGATTGGAACGGCGAATTCTCCAGCACAATGTTCGACTACAGCACGATTTGGAAAGCGTGGCGCGGCGCGGGAAGGCGGTAACAGGATGACGGTACTTCAACTAATCAGCAGCGAGGGATTGTATGGCGCGGAGAGCATGCTGATCGCGCTTTCACAAGCACTGGCGCGCAGAGGCCACCGGGTGGTGATTGGGGTTTTCGAGGACTCACGCACGCCGCACACGGAAGTGGCGGAATTTGCCGAAAAGCTGGGACTTACGGTGCGGCTGATTCCCTGCCATGGCCGTTGGGATTTCAAGACCGTCGCGGAGATTCGAAACTTGCTGGGAACCTTTGGAGCTGAGATTTTGCACGCACACGGCTATAAAGCGGATCTGTACGGATACGCGGCTTCGTGCTCCTACGATGCGGTTCTGGTCTCGACCTGTCACAACTGGCCGAGCAAGCGGCTGGTGATGAAGATGTACGCCGCGCTGGACCGGCTGGTGCTGCGCGCGTTCCACCGCGTGGCAACACCTTCTCCGGTGGTTGCGGGGATTCTGAAACGGTCCGGTATCTCTTCGAGCAGACTGGCCTGGATTGGCAACGGGGTGGATATCCAGCGGTTCGGTTGCCGGGAGGCCACGCTCACAAGTCTTGGCTGCAAAGCGATTGGATTCGTGGGACGCCTGGTGCCCGGCAAGGGCGGAGAAGTGCTGCTTGCCGCCGCGCAAAAGATAGTTGCCTCCCGCCCCGATGCGACCTTCGTTTTTGTCGGCGAGGGCCCGCTGCGAAACGATTGGGAAGCAATGGCGCGAAGCCTTGGAATTGCGGACAACGTTATTTTCACCGGAGCCCGCAACGATATGCCGGGTGTCTATGCCTCCTTCGACATGCTGGTGCTGCCCTCGTTTGAAGAAGCCATGCCGATGTGCGTGATTGAAGGCATGGCGGCCGGCAAACCGGTAATCGCGACGGCGGTGGGCGCCATTCCCGAACTGGTTCTGCCAGGGACGACAGGATTGCTGGTGACTCCCGGAGACGCGGCGGGGTTGGCGGCGGCGATCTTGCAAATGCTCGCAAATCCGGAAAAGGCCCGGCAATTGGGCGAGAACGGGGCGCTGCACGTGCAGCGGCATTTCTCAGCCGATGCGATGGCGCAAAAGTATATCGATTTGTATCAAGAGGCGCTCGACACCCGGTGGAGAGAGCCGCTGGAGTCCGCGCCGAATCCAGCTTTTGGCTCAAAACTAACTTCCAAGTGAATAATTCCAAATGAACAATCAAGCAGATATTCGCATTTCCATCATCGTGGCTTGCCGGAACGAAATCCGCCATATCCGCTCGCTGGTGGATTCCCTGCTGGGGCAGGATTTCGGCGGCATGAATTGGGAGGCGGTGATTGCCGACGGAATGAGCGACGACGGCACCCGCGAGTCGCTGGACCACTACGTTGCCCGGCATCCCAATCTGCGGGTGATTTCAAACCCCGGACGGATAGTCTCCACCGGGCTGAACGGGGCGATTCGGGCCGCGCGGGGCGAATTCATTCTGCGAATGGACGCTCACACGGTGTATGCGCCCGATTACTGCCAGCGCTGCGTGGATACACTGATCGCGACCGGTGCCGACAATGTGGGCGGCGCGGCAAGAACCAGAGTGACCGGCCTGATCCCGCGGGCGATTGCGGCGGCGTATCACTCCCGGTTTTCCACGGGCGGCGCGCGGTTTCACGACCCGGAGTATGAGGGTCCGGCGGATACGGTTCCGTATGGCTGCTGGAGGAAGGAAACGTTCGCTCGAATTGGGATGTTTGACGAAAATTTGGTACGGAACCAGGATGATGAGCTAAACCTAAGATTAATCCGGTCTGAGGGCCGGGTTTGGCAGAGCCGGTCGATTCTTTCCTGGTACACGCCGCGCGCCACTTTCTCCGGATTGTTTCACCAATACTTCCAGTACGGTTTCTGGAAGGTGGCGGTGATCCGGAAACACCGGATTCCGGGGTCTGTGCGGCACCTGATTCCAGCTGGGTTCGCACTGGCGAACATTGTTCTTTTGTTGGCAGTACTCATCGCCGCGGTGGTTCAGGCGAAGGTCAGTTTCGCGGTTGCCGCCACGCTGTGGTTGGGGATGGCAGCGGCGTATGGGATGACGGGATTCGTGGCCTCGGCCGTGGCCGCCCGGGCTCACGGCGGATGGAAAACCGTTCCCTTCATCCAGGTGGCCTTTGCCACGTACCACTTTTCCTACGGTTTGGGTTTTCTGAGCGGCCTGTTTTGGTTTGGCTCGAAACCTGCAAACAAATTGTCGACTGACTCAGTTTTCGCTCGGATTACGCGTTAATAACTAGATGCGGTTTACTTTAACAACTTTCATGCGGCGCTGCTTCGATATCCTGCTCTCCACTCTCGCGCTATTGGTGCTAAGCCCGCTGTTGCTGGTAGTCGCAGTGATGGTCGTGCTGGATTCGGATGGCAGTGCGTTCTACCCCGCGCCGCGTTCGGGCAAGGGAGGGAAGCCGTTCCGGATGTGGAAATTCCGAACGATGGTGACTGGAGCGGCCAAGCTGGGCAGCGCCATCACCAGCAGAGGGGACGCGCGAATCACGCGGATGGGACGCTTGCTGCGAGCCACCAAGATCGACGAGTTGCCGCAGTTTATCAATGTCCTGATGGGGCAGATGGGTTTGGTTGGACCGCGGCCGGAGTCGCCGGAAATCGTCGCCCTCTACACTCCGGAACAACGCAAGGTGCTGGAAGCAAAGCCGGGTGTAACCGGCAGGGTGCAACTGGATTCGGGTGAAGAATCCGAACAGATTCCGGCAGGCGCCCAGGCAACCGATTACTACATTCACTATTTAATGGACCGCAAAATCCAAGCCGATCTTTCGTACCTGAAAGGCCGGACGCTTTTGTCGGACGCAAAAATTCTTATGGAAACCGCTAGATACATACTGCATTCCCTAATTCAATTGATAACAAAAAAACAGATTGGACAGAACGTGAAGGAGGTGCTTTGAAATGGTTGAAGTCCCGTTCCACCGGCCGAGTATCGGTCAGGAAGAAATCGACGAGGTCGTAGACACAATGCAATCGGGCTGGTTGACGACCGGTCCCAAAACGGCACGGTTCGAGTCGGATTTCCGCGAGAAGCTCGGTGTACCGCATGCTCTGGCGGTAAATTCGTGCACAGCCGGCCTGCACCTGGCGCTGGCGGCGCTGAACATCGGCCCCGGATCCGAAGTCATCACTACCCCGCTCACGTTTTGCGCCACCGTCAACGTGATCCTCCACATGGGCGCGACGCCTGTGCTGGCCGACATCGGTCCCGACGGGAACATCGATCCGGCTTCGGTGGAATCGCGCATCACCGAGAACACGCGCGCCATCATTCCGGTGCATTTTGCCGGACTGCCGGTAGAAATGGATGCAATCTGGGCGATCGCACGCCGCCACCGGCTATATGTGATCGAAGATTGCGCTCACGCCGTTGGCGCCACCTACCGCGGCTGGCCGATTGGCGCCGGAAACCCGGAGATGGGCAACTACAGCGATGCGGCCGCATTCAGTTTTTATGCCACCAAGAATATGACCACCGGCGAGGGCGGCATGCTGACAACGCATGACGCTGCTTTGGCCGAAGCGATGAAAGTGCTTTGCCTGCATGGCATCAGCAAGGACGCCTGGAACCGCTACTCCGACAAGGGAAACTGGTTTTACGAAGTGTTGCGGCCTGGTTTCAAGTACAACTTGAGCGACTTGCAATCGTCGATTGGAATCCATCAACTGAAGAAGCTGGACAGCTTCACGGCGGCGCGCACGCAGTATGCACAGCTTTACAACGAACTGCTCGCCGACGTGGACGAGTTTGAACTGCCGCCGGAAAAGGCGCACTGCCGCCATGCGTGGCATCTCTACGTGCTGCGGCTGAACCTGGAGAAGGCCGGCATTAGCCGCAATGAGTTCATCACCTGCATGCGCGAGCGGGGCGTCGGGACGAGCGTGCATTTCATTCCGATTCCGCTGCATCCATTTTTCGCGCCTTATGCGCACCGGCCAGAGAACCAATGTCCGGCTGCATTGTCGTTGTATCCCAGAATCGTTTCGCTGCCCCTGTTCCCGGGAATGACGGAAGAACAGGTGCGGTATGTGGCGGAAACCGCTAAGACAATTATTCGAAAGACAAGGGCAGCGAAAACCGTGCCCGTGCTGGTTGGAGGAAATTAAATGTCAGCTTCATTGACCCGGTTGCAGTGGTGGGTGTGGAGTGTGGTCCGACACGTTACGATCATACTTTTGTCATTCTGGCTGGCGTGGCTCTTGCGATTCGATTTCGCGATCCCGCAAGCGGAGTTACCCATTTTTTATCGTGGGCTGCTGATCGCGGCAGTGGTCAAGATGATGGTCAGCGCGGCGATGGGAATGCAAGAGGAACGCTGGTGGGGATACCAGGGATTCACCGACCTGATGCGGGCGCTGGAACACTGTGTTGCCGCATCGGTGGTCGCGGGTCTGGTGATCTTCGCCGCGATCGGCCCGGAGTTCCCCCGATCGGTCTATGTGCTCGACCTGATGCTGTGCTTCCTGCTCAGCGGCGGGTCCAGGTTCGCGGCCCGGCTGCAACAGGAACTGCTGGCCGACTGGTCGAAGCGGCACGGACAAAAGGGGCTGCTGATTTACGGAGCTGGAGTGGCGGGCATCACGCTGGCTAGAGAAATTCGGGAGAACCCGGACCTGGGCTATCAGGTCACCGGCTTCCTGGACGACGACCCACGCAAGAAGGGCGCCCGGCTGATGGGTCTTCCGGTGCTTGGCTCCGGCGACGACGCAAGCCAGATTGTCAAGAACCAACTGGGCAAGGACTCGCCGATTGAAGAAATCGTGGTGGCGATGCCGTCCGCAACGGGAAAGCAAATGCGGGCCGCGGTGGCTAAAGGGCAGGCGGCCGGCGTCCCTTCCAGAATAGTTCCGGGACTTGGGCAATTAATGAGCGGAAAGCTAGCGGTGGGCAAGATGCGGGAGATTTCCGTGACGGACCTGTTGGGGCGGGAACCGGTGGAACTGGACCTCGAAGTCGTGCGGCGGGCCACTGCCGGGCGCACGATCCTAGTCACGGGTGCGGCGGGCTCCATCGGATCCGAGCTGTGCAATCAACTGGCGCAGTTCAATCCTTCGCTATTGATCGCCTTCGACCAGGCGGAGAGCGAATTGTTCCGCGTGGAGGGCGAGTTGCGCGGCAAGTATCCCAACCTGAATCTTGTCGCCGAAGTGGGCGACATTCGCGATCAGTTCCAGGTGGAGCATGTGATCGATGCCTACTCCATCGATTCCATTTTCCACGCGGCT
>JANXXV010000065.1 GCA_025350445.1 Bryobacteraceae bacterium
GAGTGGGAGAAGGCGGCACGCGGTATCGACGGCCGTACTTTTCCGTGGGGCGATCAGGCGGAACCCGGCCGTGCGAATGTTTCCGACAATCCGAAGACGCCAAATCCGCAACTGGAGCCAGTGAATTCCTACTTCGAAGGCGAGAGTCCGTTCAAGACTCTGCAGATGGCGGGGAATGCGTTGGAATATGTGGACGATCAAATTACGCCCAGCGCGGCGGCGGTACAGCAGTTCGCCACCGTGTTGAATCCGCCGGCGATGGCGAATGAGCCCTGGTACAGCGTGAAGGGCGGATCGTTTGCGAAGCCGCTTGCGGCCGCGGTTGCCTACGAGTGGATTCCGATTCCGGCGCGGTATTCGGCGGCGGACATTGGTTTTCGATGCGTGCGCAGCGTGCAGCTTGGCGAATAGGGCGGTAGAAAGCCGGCCCTAGTCCGGTGTCGTATTTTTGTGTCCAAAACCGGTCGTTACGGCGCGCTGTGAACACGCTCAAACCCGTTGCCAGCCACGGCGCGCAGTAGAGCCAGATCGTGGCGTATGGTGCGCCAAATCAGATTCTCGTCTACTGCTTCGTATTCATACCGGTAGACATTACCGGCAGCGGCCACGGCGATCCAATCGATTTCGGGGTGCCGGTCCTTGACTTCCGCCGGCAACCCGCGCGACGCCTCTGACGGAATTTCGAGGGCGCGGACAACAGCATAAATAGTCTTTTGATCCGAAACGAAAGTCTTAAGATCCATGCCGGCGGTGAACGTCATTATGGCGTCGATGTTGTCCACGATGTCGCGGAGACGCTGGGCGGATTCTTAGAAGGCATGGACGGCATAGCGCAGGATGCTGTCGCGGAGCAGCGGCTTGAGCGCTCTGCGATTCACCACGTCGCCAACACCGTTGAGGATCTGGTTGATGTAAATCTTAACTCTGGTGTATTCGAAGATTCCCAGGGGCCGATCCTGATCGAGTTCTAGCAGGACGTCGATATCGCTATCAGCTCTGGCTTCTGCTCTTGCGACTGAACCGAACACCGCCGCATGAGACACACCCAGCCGCCGCAACTCACTTTCGTGTGTGCGGAGCGTGGCGAGAACGTTGTCCAGTGTGTCTATCATCTTTCACCCACGAGTCTACCAAACAGGCCAGTCTCACCAGCGGCCTGCTGATCATGAATCGGTATATTTCCCTCAATATGCATTCCTATCGGCCTTCGATGCATTAGCAGCGTGCAACTCACCCGGTAACGCGGTAGAACACCTGCACCAAGCCGGTGTCGTATTTTTCGCACCGGCTCAATTCCGGTTCCGTTTCCGGATCCGGCCGCGGAAACAGTGTAAGTCCGCTGCCAAGCAACCGGGGGTGGATGGTTAAGCCCGCCTCATCCACTAACTGGACTTGCAGGAACTTGCGAACCAGCTTTCCTCCGCCCACCAGCCCGGTATCCTTTATACAGCTTCGGAGCGGATCCGCGCTGCCCGGGACTCCACGCTGTTGGATACATACTCCACGCCGTCCCGGATACCGGACGGTCTTGTGGAGGTGAAAACGCAATTCTTACTGTCGTGGTAATACGCTTTTCCCGGCATCAGTTCCTGTATTTTGTTGCGGGTCTTGCGGCCTATGACTGCTACATCTACCGAGGCGCACAACTCCCGCAGGCCGTAGTCCTGATCCATAAACGGCTAGTCCACGCCGCCATCCTTACAGGAGATGAAGCCATCCGGGCTATTCGCCACGAAGAACCTGATGCGCCGTATTTTCGCCATCCTATCGCATCCTGATCTCCTCCATTCAGCCTTGCGCTGGTGTGCGAAGTGTTGATATGCTGCCAGCAAATCGCTTGATTGCTCAGGAAGGGGTATCCATGTTGCTTCGCCTAGTTTCCATTTTTCTCGCCATCTCATTGGCCGTCACCGCACAGGATTTTCGTGCCACGCTGCAGGGCACTGTCACCGATCCGCAAGCCGCGAACGTAGGCAACGCGACCGTCGTCTTGACCAACGCCGAAACGGGTGTCGAGCGCACCACCACTACCAAGGAAGACGGCTTTTACGCATTTCCCTATCTGCCCACGGGCGCCTATTCACTCTCAGTGAAAGCAGCCGGGTTCCGTACCGCGGTTCGCGACAAGATCACGCTGAATCTGAGCCAGGTATTGCGGGAAGATATCGCACTGGCGCTGGGCGACGCCGCCGAGACTATCCGCGTAGAAGCCAGCGGGTCCATCATAGACACCGAGACCACCGCGCTGGGCACGGCGATCCGCAGTGAGATCCGCGATAACCTTCCACTCAAGGGCCGCAGTTCGCTGTTCATGTTCACGCTCACTCCGGGCGTGGTGAACAACCGCTACGGAGAAGATACGCGCCCGAACGACACTATTACGAACGTCCTGTTTTCCGCTAACGGCGCACCGGTTGCCGCCACCGACGTATTTGTGGATGGCGTGGCCAACACGGTGAACGTGAATCGCGGAGTCAATATTTCGCAGTGGGTTCCGTCGGTGGATTCCATTGGCGAATTCAAACTGGAAGTCGGCACGCTGACGGCGGAATTTGGACGCTCCGGCGGCAGCATGACCAACATGGCTATCAAGTCGGGGACGAACCAGCTTCACGGCACGGCTTACGAATTCTTCCGCAACTCCAAACTGGATGCGAATCAGTTTTTCCAGCGGGGCCAGGGGCGGCCGCTGGCTGCGTTCGGCGCCAATACGTACGGCTTCGGCGTTGGCGGACCGGTGTTGATTCCCAAACTTTACAACGGGAAGAACCGCACGTTCTTCTTTGCTACATTCGAAGGCGCGAAGGAAGGGAACGCGATTGACTTCACCGGATCGTCGCCGACGGCGAAGATGCGCAGTGGCGATTTCAGTGAAGTATCGGCCGCCATCTACGATCCGCTTTCGGTCACCACGGTAAATGGGGTGCCCACGCGTACTCCGTTCGTCGGCAACATCATCCCCGCGAACCGGCAGGACGCGGTGGGCGTGAAAATCATGAGCTTCTACCCAACCGCGAATCGTGCGCCGGCCAGCGCGGCGCAGCCGTGGGTGAACAACTTCGCGTTCTCCGGCAAGTGGCCGCGGAACTACAACATGTACGCGGTGAAGATGGACCATCAGGTGACCGAACACTACAGCACATTTGTGCGCGTGAACTATGGCACGGCGCTGTTAATTTTTCCGTTTCAGTTCGACGGCGTGGGCACCGATGGCCGCAACATCGTGAACCGCCCGAACTTCGGCGTGTCCTGGGGCAACACGTTTCTGTTGAGTGCGCGCCGCACCCTGGACTTGCGATTCGGCTATGCGCACGGCAAGGAAGACAACCGTCCCTGGTCGGATAAATTCGATCTGGCGAGCCTTGGATTCCCCTCTTCCTACGTGAGTGGAATGCAAGCGAATGGCTTCCCGTTAATCCGCACCAACGGCATCATGAACCTGGCGGGATCGGGCTTCATAAACGACCCTGGCTACACGTATACGTTTCAACCCAGCGTGTTTGAACAGCACGGCAAGCATCTGGTGAAGTATGGCGCGGATTTCCGGCTGTTCTATGGCAACTTCTTCCGCAACCTAACGCCGGGCGGCACATTCAACTTCAGCAATCAATGGACCAACGGGCCGCGCGCGGATACGCCGCTGGGAACCACGGGCTTTCCGCTGGCTTCGCTGCTGCTTGGCACTCCGGCCTCGGGTTCGGCGGACCTGAACACAGGTGTGTCGATTTTGAACAAGTATTTCGCGTATTACGTTCAAGACGATTACCGTATCAGCTCGCGTCTGACGCTGAACATCGGTCTACGTTATGAGTACGAGACCCCGCGCACGGAGCGCTACAACCGGGCGACACGCGGCTTCGATCGCAACGCGAAATACAATTTGGGTACCATTCCCGTGACCGGTGGACTGGTGTATGCCGGAGACGGCGGGCTACCGCGAGGCATCTACGATGCGGACAAGAACAATTTCGCGCCGCGCCTCGGTATCGCCTATTCGCTCACGCCGAAGACGGTGATCCGAGCCGGCTACGCGCTGAACTACGTACCGGTGGTGGGTTCCGTGGATGCGGTTGGCTACTCGGTCACCTCGCCGATGGTGGTTTCGCAAAACGGCATCGACGTAGTTAATAAGTTGTCGAATCCCTTTCCCGGCGGGCAGTTGACGCCGGCAGGCAAAGCGCTTGGGTTGCGGACGCTAGTGGGCCAGGCCATCTCTTTCGTAGAACCGAATGATGTGACGCCGATTTATCACACTTGGAACGTCAACATCCAGCGCCAACTCTTCACCGGATCGGTGCTGCAACTGGGTTACATCGGCGGAAGAGGCACCAACCTCACCAGTGAAATCGCCATTGGAAATAACATCACCGAGAACATCAATCAAGTGAATCCGAAGTATCTCCCGCTGGGCACCGGACTGTTGGATGTAGTGGACAATCCTTACTTCGGCGTGATCACCAACGGATCGCTGGCGGGACGCACCACGCAGCGCCAGCAATTGCTGCGGCCCTACAATCAGTTTTTGAACATTACGCGGAATCTGCCCACGCTGGGCAATTCCAGTTATCACTCGATGCAGGCGAAGTTCGAAACGCGATCCTATAAAGGGCTTACGACCATCGTTTCCTACACCATTTCAAAGAACTTGAGCGATGTAAGCCCGTATCAGGACAACTATAATCGCGCCATTGAGCGCGCTCCGGCCGCGTTTGATGTGCCGCAGCGGCTGACGACGACCATCAGTTGGGACTTGCCGGTGGGCCGCGGCAAGTCGTTCGGCCGCGACATGAACCGGTTGATGGATTACGCCATCGGCGGTTGGAACATCGCCATGTTCAACACGTTCCAATCCGGCTTCCCGCTCAGTTTCGGCGTCAATACGAATACGCTGTTTTTGGCTGGGGCGGGCGGACAGCGGCCGAACGTGACGGGCGATCCGAACGCCGGGATCTCCGGTTCGGTGGAAGACCGGCTGTTGCGGTACTTCAACACGCAGGCATTCTCGCAACCGGCGAACTTCACGTTTGGCAACGCTCCGGCGCGCGCCTCCTGGCTGCGCAGCCCGGGCATGAACAACTATAATCTGACGCTGACGAAGCAATTTTCGATTACCGAGCGGCTGAAACTGAATCTGCGGGCGTCGTCGTTCAACCTGATGAACCACCCGGTGTTCTCCGGTCCGAATACCACCTTCGGGCAGGCGCAATTCGGGCAAATCTCGAGCCAGGCGAATATCAATCGTCAGTCGGAAGTGGTCATGCGGCTGATCTTTTAATGATCCGGCATCACCCAACGGATCTGGGAATGAGCAAATAACTCCAGCACGGACTCGCCATCCGTACCGACGATCCGGTGGCTGATGTTCTTGACGTCGGCCCAGGTCCCGGTATACCTGTCGAGTTTGAGAGCTGTCCGAACTTGAGTATCCCGATTCTCGGCGCTGACGTACGCAAATCCGGAGTTGGTCAGGAACGCCCCGACGACCCGGCTTTTCGGTCCAAGGTCCGGTCCCGCCCAACGGCGCACCAGGGCGCCGGTAGTAGCGGAGACCTCGATCCATTCCCTGGTCCTGTCACTGTAGATGCCGATGCGATCGCCGGAAGCCGTCAAGTACGATTGCGAAACGGGCCCCAAATGTCCGGGAAGCGAAAAAAGGCTGCGTGGTATCGCCGAGTGAATCACTTTGCCATCCCGCCCGTAGTGCCTCAGAATGTTGTATTCCGCTAGCTCCATACCGCTGGCATCCAGTTCCCAACCTATCGCCCAAACAGTTCCGTCGGCGCCGAAGCAAATCCGGAGGGGAGAAAAGGGCGCGGTACGAAGCAGCTGAAGTGCTTTCCCGGTCTTGTCAAGAAACAGAATATAACCGGTGCCTCTGCCGCCGGGCCAGCTTGCGCCGCCAGCCACGGCCAGTTCGCCTTGGGGAGATACGGCGACGTCGCTCAGGGCATTTTCCACTGCATCCGGCATCGACACCACCGCCTTCGTCAAATCTTTACCGTCGGCATCCTGCAAATAGACGGCGGGCGTGGTGCCTCCGTCCGGGATTTCAAAGCGAACGAAGAAGCCGTTGTCCCATTTGGGGATGACCACTAGCCGGCCGCCGCCCACGTCGTCCAGCTTGATTTCTCTTTCCGGCTTCGCGAGTTCCTCAGCTATCGCCGAAGTTGTCAGCAGCACCGAAGCCGCGGCGGCACTGGTGACAATTCTACAAAGTAGTTTCATTCTTCCCCCTCCGCGCGCACTCTTCGTTGGTGAGCGGCGAATGGCTTTCACGCTGAACCACCATCCAAAGATGCCACATTCGATTCGCGTCTGCCCGCTGGGCGGGCAACCTGCAAGAAATGAAGTTGCCTACAAGTACTTCGTGCAGTTGGGACCCGGCAGCCAAAGTCCACCGTTACAATGACAGTTAGCAGTTTTCCGGTACTAAGCAGTACAAGGAGCCGCACACAATTGGCCTTAGGCGCCGTCGTTGCAAGAATCGCGATCGAAACAAATCCGACCGGTACTCCTTGTTTTCATTTTGCTGTTGCCGGCCGTTTCTTGCCGCAAGAAACCGGAACCGGCCGGCGCGGTAAACGAGTACAAGTTGACCGGGCAGGTCATAAGTCTGGATGCGTGCGATGACGATGGAGTTCCCGGTAAAGGATGCCGGGGACTTTCAAAAGCTTAAGCCGGGAGTGCGCTTGCGGGCGTCCGTGTTCGTCCGGCCCGCGGATCTGGAATATTGGATCGCCAATGTAACCGTTGTCGAGGAAGCGGGAAAAGAAAAATCGAAGTAACCTTGTAAGTGAACATTATGATATTGCCAGTTCTGATCTTGATGGCGGTCCGCATTCAACCGGACGCGCCGGCCGTAGAATACCGTCAGCCGCAACTCGCGGCTGGTAACGGAATGGTCGCCATGACGTATGGAGCGGGGAAGTCGATCTACTTCACTTCGTCCCGCGACAATGGACGCACTTTCGGCGTGCCGGTGATGGCGGCCTCTGACGGAGTGATGTCGCTAGGGCGGCACCGAGGCCCGCGCGTCAGCATTCTGCCAAACGCCATCGTGATCACTTCCGTGGCCGGGAAGGCGGCCGAAGCCGACCTTCGGTCGTGGCGATCCACCGACAACGGCAAGACGTGGCTACCCGGCGGACCGATCAACGATGTTCCCGGGGCCGCGCGCGAAGGGCTCTTCGCAATCGGGTCCGATCCGAAAGGAAACTTGTTCGCGGCGTGGCTCGATCTGCGCGCCAAGGGCACCCGCCTCTACGGCTCGCGGTCGGTAGACGGCGGCATCACGTGGTCGAAGAACGTGCTGGTGTATGAATCGCCCGACGGAACTATTTGCCAGTGCTGCCACCCTTCCATTGCGATCGACCGGCTGGGGCGGATCTCCGTGATGTGGCGCAATGTGATGCAAGGTTCGCGCGATTTGTACGTTACTAGTTCGACCGACGGAGTGCATTTTGAGAAGGCGCAAAAAATGGGCACGGGAACGTGGCAGTTGAACGCCTGCCCGATGGATGGAGGTGGACTGGCCGTAGACGAACAAGGGCCGGTTTCCGCCTGGCGGCGGGATGGTCAAATTTTCCTTGCGCGTCCCGGTGAGGCGGAGACCCTGCTCGGCGCCGGGAAGGACGTCGCTCTCGCGGTGGGGAAGAAGGGTTTGTACACAGCCTGGTCCGGCGCCGGCGGTATTCAGGTTCGGTTGCCTGGCGCCAAGACCGCCATCCCGCTCAATCGGGAAGGGGCTTTCGTCAACTTGCTTGCGCTTCCCGATGGCGTGGTACTGGCCGCGTGGGAACACCAGGGTTCCCTCACGGTGGAACCGCTCCCTTGAGTGCCTTTGGGCGGGTATGAGATGCTGGAAGTCTCCCTTCCGCCCAGTCAATGTATCTACGCAAGCATCTTACTTCGTACTTTGAAACAGTGGTCCGGAGCCGTGGCTCGGATCTTTTTTTCTGGCGCAAGGTCACCATCTTGTCCGGCGACAAGACGGAAGTAACCGCGAGCGCGGAAGGAACGCAGCTTTACTTTGTGCGCTTGACCAGGATCGGCCAGGAGATCCACGCTTACTGTGAATGTCCGTATTTCGATACCGACGGACCCTGCAAGCATCTGTGGGCAACCATTCTGGCGGCAGAGTCGAAGAATTATCTGCTCGGCTTCAGCGGTAAGATGCGGTTGGAACTGGATTCCGCCGATGATTTCGACTCTTCCAGTTTTGACCAGCTCCCCTCATCCCCTCACAAGCCCTCCGAACGCAGAATCAGTTTGCCGGCTGCGCCGAAGATGCCGCAGTGGCGGGACATTGTCTCCAGGCTTCCACCGGAGATGGTTGGCCCGGTGCAACGGGAGGTCTGGCGGCCGGACCGTGAGATTTACTATCTGATTGAGGCTGCGGCTTCGGGTACGAACATCGCCGGCCTGCCGCTGGAAGTGAACTACCGCGAACCGAAGCAAACCGGCGAGTGGGGCAAATTGAAGAACACCCGGATCCCGAGGTCCGCCGTGCCGCAGGTCCCCGATCCTTTGGATCGCGAGATTCTGACTGTGCTGGGCGGAGTTCCGGACCCCTACTCTTATCAGTACGAATCGTTGCCTCTGGTGTACCGTTTGAAGCACACCATTCCAGACTTGCTACTGCCGAAGATGTGCGCCACCGGACGATGCATGTTGCGCGCCAGCGGCCTGACGCCGCTGGAATCCATGAAGCCGCTCGCCTGGGACGAAGGGGATCCATGGCAATTTCGGCTGCTGGTGGAGCGCGATGGAAACAATTGGCAGGTGCGGGGAAAGTTCGGCCGCGGCGATGAATCCATGGAATTGGGTGATCCGATTCTGTATGTGGAGGATGGGTTCCTGATCCACCACGACCGGATTGCCCGATTCGACGACGGCGGCGCCCCCGCCTGGCTGCAGCTCCTGTTGAGACAGCCGTTCCTCTCGGTGCCCGCCGAACAAGGCGAAGAGTTCGTGCAAGAGATTCTTAAGCGCCCGAAACCGCCCCGGATCGACTGGCCGGCGGAGTTGCAATACGAGAGTGTACTGACCACTCCCGTGCCGCGGGTGGAAATACACGAAGAGCAGCGGGCGCATTGGAAGAGCAAGAGCGAGCGGCTGGAGGCGGCGCTTTCCTTCGACTACGACGGCAAGAAGATTCCAGCCCGATCCGCTTCCCAGGGGCACTATGACGCGGGGACGCGGAAATATTTCCTGCGCGACCGCGACCTGGAAGTGGCCGCCGCGCAGAAAATGCGCGAGTTGGGCTTCAAGCCGGTTACCGCCACCTATGCATTCTCCGATGCCGATTGGGAACTGGCGCCGAAGAAGCTGCCGAACGCGGTGCGGGAGTTGGTGAAAGCAGGTTGGCACATTGAGGCTGAGGGCAAGATGTTCCGGAAACCGGGCGCGTTCCGGGCCGAACTTTCATCGGGCATCGATTGGTTTGAGCTTCACGGCGGTGTGCAATATGGTGATGCCGAGGCATCGCTGCCAGAGCTGTTGAAAGCCATTCAGAAGGGCGAGCAGATGGTCCGGCTGAGCGACGGCACGTTCGGAATTATTCCGGAGGAGCTGCTGCAGAAGTACGGCATGCTGGTGGGCTTCGGCCAGAACAAGGACGGCCACATTCGGTTTTCGCGGGCGCAGGCGGGCCTGCTGGACGTGCTGTTGGCGGACCGGCCGGAGATCCAGGTAGACCAGATCTTTTCCCAGGCGCGCCAGGAACTGCGCAGGTTCGATGGCATCTCAGCCGCGGTTCAACCTGCGGGATTTGTCGGCGAACTGCGGCACTACCAGCGGGAAGGCCTCGGCTGGATGGACTTCCTGCGCAGGTTCGGCATCGGCGGCTGCCTGGCTGACGATATGGGCGTTGGCAAAACTCCGCAAGTGCTGGCGATGCTGGAAGAGCGCCGCCAGATCCGCGCGGAAGTTGGACCTTCGCTGGTGGTGGTACCGCGGTCATTGGTTTACAACTGGCAGCAGGAAGCGGCGCGATTCTGTCCGCAATTGCGCGTGCTGGACCACACGGGTGTTGGGCGCGCCAAGGACTTGGCGCAGTTTGATAACTACGACCTGATTCTCACGACGTACGGCACACTGCGCCGCGATGTGGTGGACTTCGAAAAAACACAATTCGACTATGTGGTGCTAGACGAGGCGCAGGCCATCAAGAATTCGGCCAGCGAATCGGCGAAAGCGGCGCGGCTGCTTCGCGCCAATCACCGCCTGGTGATGAGCGGCACGCCGGTAGAAAATCATCTGGGCGAGCTGTGGAGCCTGTTCGAGTTTCTGAATCCGGG
>JANXXV010000702.1 GCA_025350445.1 Bryobacteraceae bacterium
GATTTTGTTCGGGTCCGACTTGGCGATGATCGCCAGCGCAAACACTCCGCGCAATTGCTTCACCGCGATCCGCGCCGCCTCTTCCAGGTTGCCGGTATAGTGCTTTTCAATTAAATGGGCAATGACTTCCGTATCCGTTTCCGTCAGAAAGACGTGCCCCTCTTTCTGCAACTGCGCCTTCAGCGACAGGTAGTTTTCAACGATTCCGTTGTGCACCACCACAATGTCGCCTTTGCAATCGCGATGCGGATGCGCATTCTCCTCGGTCGGCCGCCCGTGCGTCGCCCACCGCGTGTGGCCGATGCCGTACGAGCCGGCCATTGGATTGGTCCGGATCACCTCTTCCAGGTTCCGCAGCTTCCCTGAGGCCCGCCGGATGCACAGCTCTCCTTCCGACACCACCGCAATGCCGGCCGAGTCGTAACCGCGATACTCCAGGCGGCGCAACCCATCCAGAACAATGGGTACTGCTTGTTGAGACCCGATATAGCCAACGATTCCACACATACTTTGCCCTCCGTACGACCCGCTTGTGAATTGTTAATCGATAAACTCTACCTGGTAATCCTCAATCACCGGATTCGCCAGTACGTCCTTCGCAATCTGCTCGATCTCGGCCGCGGCGCTTGCCCGGTCCGTTCCCGGGGCCAGGGAAATCTCGAAAAACTTGCCCTGGCGGACGCTGGAAATAGACGCGTGGCCTAGTCCGGCGAGTGCTCCACGGATAATCTGCCCTTGCGGGTCGAGAACGGTCGGCTTGAGAGATACGTAGACGCGGGCTTTCATGGGATTCTCCATTGTAAACCGCCCTTCCGCTTTCCGCGAGATAACATTTCCCTATCGTTTTGTTCCGGCTCGTGCTACAAAATATACAAGGCAGGACCGTCCCATCGTAAAAATCTGTGTGCTGGCGAGCAGCAGCTCGGGCAATTCCACATTCATCGGCACCGCGAACACCCGCATTCTGATCGACGCGGGGCTGAGCAAGCGGGAGATTTTCGCCCGCTTGGCGGCCATCGGCGAATCGCCCGCGGACCTTGACGCGGTTGTCATCTCGCACGAACACAGCGATCACGTCTGCGGCCTGATTCCCATCCTGCGCGAACTGGAGATCCCGGTTTATCTCAGCACGCTCACCGCTCCGGCCATCGCCTGGGGCGAATTCGACCGCAAGAAGCTCGAAACATTCCAAGCCGGCGAGCGAATTTCGATAGGCGAGATGGAGATCGACACGTTTACTATCCCGCATGATGCCATCGATCCCGTTGCGTTCTGCATTCGCACCCACGGGGTTAAGATCGGCATCGTTACCGATTTAGGTTATATCCCCGAATCCATTCAGGTTCATCTGCGTGGGGTGGATTTCCTGCTGCTGGAATCGAATCACGACCTCGAAATGTTAAAAGTCGGCCCGTATCCGTGGTCGGTCAAGCAGCGTGTCATGGGCCGGAAAGGTCATCTCTCGAACGATGCCGTCTCCGATTACATCCGCGATGCCATGGATTCCAGCGTCCATACGCTGGTTCTGGGACACTTAAGCCCGCACAACAATTACCCGGCTACCGTCGAGTTGGTAGCCTCCCAAGCGCTTGCGCAGCGCTCTTTGAGCACCCGCCTCGTGGTATCCGAACCTAAGCAACAGTCGGCCGTCTTCGCCTATTAACCTCCAGTCTCAGGAAATTCTCGAGAACCGGCGGATGCCGCGCCCGCGCCGCCCGCCCGCGTCCGGCCTGTAGTAACCACAAATTCCTTCAGAGCCAGCCAGGCACACTGATAGACTGAGACTACAATGATTCCCCGCTATACGCGGCCCGCAATGGGCCACATTTGGAGTGATGAGAACAAGTACCAGTGCTGGCTGGCGGTGGAACTCGCCGCCTCGGAAGCGCTGGCGGAGCTGGGGGAGGTTCCGGTTGAGGCCGCCCGCGCTCTTAGGACCCACGCGCGCGTGGATGTCGCACGGATTCAAGAGATTGAACGCGAAGTGAAGCACGACGTCATCGCATTTACTACAGCCGTAGCAGAATCCATGGCCGCAGCGGGTGCCGCGGAATCGTCAAGGTGGTTCCACTATGGCCTTACTTCTAATGATGTAGTAGATACGGCGCAGGCTCTCCAGATTAAAGCGGCATCCGCGCTCATCCACCAGGAATTGAGCCGCCTGACGGAAATACTGAAACGCCGGGCGTTGGAGTTCCAACACACGGTCCAGATTGGACGGACCCACGGCGTCCATGCCGAACCGATCACGTTCGGACTCAAGTTGGCTCTGTGGTATGACGAGATGCGCCGCAACATTCGACGCTTTGAAGCCGCGGCCGAAGACCTCCGGGTAGGGAAGACGTCGGGCGCTGTCGGAACCTTCGCCCACATTGGGCCCGCCGCCGAAGACCTGATCTGCGCCAAACTCGGCCTACAGGCCGCCCCGATTTCCTCCCAGGTGCTGTCGCGGGATCTGCACGCCGCCTACATCTCCACGCTGGGGTTAATCACCTCCACTCTCGACAAGATTGCCCTTGAAATCAGGCACTTGCAGCGAACGGAGGTCCGTGAGGCGGAAGAGCCGTTCGCTGCCGGACAGAAAGGATCGTCCGCGATGCCGCACAAACGAAACCCCGTTACCTGCGAACAGATCTGCGGCTTGGCGCGCGTGGTCCGGTCGAACGTCCAGGCGGCGTTTGAGAACATCGCGCTGTGGCACGAACGCGATATCTCCCACTCTTCGGTGGAGCGCGTCATTCTTCCCGATTCCACCATTTTGACCGATTACCTGCTGGCCAAGACGTCGTGGCTGATCGATGGTTTGCAGGTGAACGCCGAACGGATGCGGAGAAATCTGGAATCAACCCAGGGTTTGGTCTTCTCGGGCCAACTGCTGCTCGATCTGTCCGCCGCCGGAATGCTCCGTGAGGCAGCTTACAAATCGGTCCAGGAGAAGGCGATGCAGGCGTGGAAAGACGAATCGGACTTCCGAAAGGCGGTTTCCCAAGACCCGGAAGTGCTGTCTCACCTCACCCCCGAAAAGATAGTTGAGAGTTTCTCGCTCCAGCGTCAACTTCGAAACGTGGACGCTATCTTCCTGCGAGTGTTCCAGTTAGGTTGAAATTTGTTCTGTTCCGCAATTCATGGTTGCGGTTTGTATCGAATCAATCGAAACGCCGCGGCACCGAGAAAAAACAGCCCGAATGTCATGGCCACCCCGATCTCTCCCCGATTCGGCGGGGCGGCATTCAGTGTTAGATGTCCGGGCCAGTAGCGATCACGGAATCCGGCGAAGAGAAACACCGCGCCGGTGATCGCCAGGCAGAGCGTGGTTCGGGAGTTTGCACCCATCAAAATCAAACTATCCGATATTGATGAGAGTTGCAAGCACGCCATATACTACAGTCGTCGTATATATACCCCCCAAAATGGTGGTTCGTTTTTGACCACTTTGCGTTATGATTGAAAAGTGAGCGGCAACTCAATTGCCTGCTCCGGACTTTCGGGAGAGCACCCAATGACGAAATATCCGCGCGGTGCCAGCCTCGACTTAGCAAGGGTGCTGGTCGTAGACGACGACCCAACATCCCGGCTTACGCTTCAAACTGTTTTAGAAGCGGGCGGTTACCACGTCGATGCCGCAGCGACCGCCGCCGAAGCGGTCGGCAAACTGGATAGGGAAGAATACGAGCTTGTTCTCAGTGACTTACAGATGGAATCCCCGGAAGCCGGACTCAAGGTCATCGCTCATGCGAAGATGATGGACTACAAGCCTGCCACGGCGATTGTAACCACCTATCACAATAACTTCATACGGCAGTCCAACTCGGACCGGTCCGTTTTAGTCGAACCGGAAGATGTCCCGGGTTTGCTCGGCAAGGTGGCCAACTTAATTGCCAGCCGTGTGAATCGCCGCCTCAACCGCCAGCTAAAGCACTCCGGCAACTGAGTTTTCGAACTCGTCCAGCGCTCCCTTGAAGAAGTGATCTTCCGCTTCCACCCACATCAGCCGCTTTGGTTCCGGTAGCCGGTCGAATAATGCCTGTAGCTCCGGCTTCGGTCCAAATTCGTCGTGCGTGCTGTGGATAAAAGTGCGATCTTTCGTGCAATCCTCCAGGTAAGATCGATCCGCGTAAACCGTTGGGAACCCGACAGCAATCACTCGGTCGACGTCCGGCAGCGTACACCCCAGCCGCAAGACGATCCGCGAGCCGAACGAGAAACCCGCCAGCAGATAGGGAAGGTTCGGGTAGCGCGCCCGAAGCCATGTCAGCGCCGCTCGGGCATCTTCCAGTTCTCCGTTGCCGTGGTCGTAAGCGCCTTCGCTGAGATTCACCCCGCGGTAGTTGAAGCGCAGCACCACACAGCCGCTTCGGCGAAGCCCGCGCGCGATCCGGTAGACGACCTTGTTGTGCATGGTGCCGCCATGGCGCGGATGAGGATGGCAAACCAGCGCCACTTGCCGTGGCTCCCGGTCTTCCGGCTCTTCAAGTAAAGCCTCCAGCTTTCCCGCGGGCCCTTCCAGCAAAAGACTTTCGATCCGGCGCGGCATCAGGGCTGGACTTCAGAGTTCGGCATCAATTTGTCCGGTAATTGATAAACTGCATGTCGATCCCGAGATCGAATCCGTTCAATAGCTTGATGATCTCCTGCAGCGAGTCCCGATCCTTGCCGCTGACGCGCACCAGATCGCCCTGGATAGAGGCTTGCACCTTCTTCTTACTATCCTTGATAATCTTCACGATTTCCTTGGCCTTCTCGATGGCGATACCCTGTGCCAGCGTAATCTCCTGGCGGACAGTGGCTCCGGAGGCGGCCTGAACCGGGCCGTAGGTCAGTGCCTTTAGCGAGATGCCCCGCTTGACCAGCTTCTGCTGCAGGATCTCAGTGACGGCCTTCAGCTTGAACTCGTCCATACTGGCGAGCGTGATCTTGTGCTCTTTCTCGTTTAGGGCGATGGAAGACTTCGAATTCTTGAGATCGAAACGAGTCAGCAGTTCTTTATCCGCTTGCTGAATCGCGTTGATCACTTCGGGCATTTCCACTTTCGAGACTATATCGAAGCTGTTGTCAGGCATTGGTTAATGACCTAATGCTACCAGAACACGCTCGGTAATCTCGTCAATCATTTTCGGAAGCGACGCCTCCAGGGCAAGCGTTACGGCGGCTCGCACCATTTCCGCCTCGGGCGAAGGGGCCGCGGACGTTCCGTAAATGCCGGGTGGTTCCGCTACGACGCGCACCGGTACTGCCGCGGTCGGCGCAAGAATCATCGGGACAAGCGACTGTTGCTTCTCAACCACAGGCAGGAAGAATTCCGCCGGGGCCGCGCGTTCCGCCCTGGCGGCGCTGGCGGCGGCCATCAGCGGGCGCACCATTTCAAGAACTACCGACGATTCGAACGGCTTCTTAAGAATGCCGTCGCACCTGACGGCGGCTGCCTGCGCTTCATCGAAGGGTTCCAGCATGCCGGCAGTCAGGATCACGCGGACGTGCTGGTGGCGAACCTGCTTCTTCACTTCCCGGCAGATGTCGTAACCGGAGCGGCTGGGAAGCGACACGTCGGCCAACACTAGATCCGGGTCTACATCGGCCAGGCGCATCAAGGCCGTGTTACCGTCGGTTACCGTGACCACCTCGAACCCTTCCTCCCGAAGAATACGTTCGCCCATGCGCTGGGCGTGCGGACTATCGTCGGCAAGAAGAATTCGGCTCATACAGTGTCAGCATAGCGAAACTACTGGCTGGTGGTCTTCTTCTTTTTCGGCTTCTTTTGCGAACTCTGCTTTGTCGAATCCCGGTTGGTTGGAAGCGGCGCATCGGGAGTAGCCGCGGCAGTCGGTTGTGCCGCGGGCGCTTCTCCGTCGGGCTTGGCGGCAGGATCGGTGGTGGTCGCGGGAGCGGCGGCTGCGTCCGGCTTAGCGGCGGGAGGGTTCTGCCGTGCGTCGGGCTTGGTTTCAAGTAGAGTCGGATCGGTGATCGGCGCCACAGTCACGTCGCCGTTGAACGTGCCGGCCGCGCCGGCCGCCGCCGGAACCGGCACGCTGGCGGGGACGGTGGGCCGCAGGGTAGTCATGGAAGGCGTACCCGACTTGGCTGCCTGGCTGACATCCGGTCCTCTCTTTATGGGCCCTAACGCTCGGGAAGTCAATCCTGCTTTACTCTGATTCTCAAGCTCGTACTTCATTCGGGCGTATGCCACCGGATCCGCCTCGGGAACAGCTATTTCCAGCGTCTGCAGCCGCTTCTTGGCATCGCCGACGTAAGGGCTTAGCGGGTATTCGCGAACCACGCGCGCGAACGCCTCGCCGCTCTTCTGGCGGAAGCGCGTCCCCATTTTCGAGTACGAATCGCCCAGCAGCATGTTCGCTTCGTCGGCATTGCTGTAGAGCGGGTACTGATCGGTCAGCGCTTGCAGACGGTTGGCGGCGGCGGGATTGCTGCCCTTGGTGTGATAAAAGGTACCGCGGCGCATTTCGCCTTCGGCAATCACTTCCTGAATTTCACGAAGCCGTTGTTGGGCCTCGGGCGCGAACTTGCTGTTCGGAAATTGGACCAGCAGGTTGCGGCATTCGTCCTCCGCGCGAAGCGCGTGGAGCATGTCGCGGTCCGCCTTCTCCATTTGCCGGAAATGAATCATGCACACTTTCTCTTGTGCTTCGGCCGATTCCTCTAGCGTGGGATAGAACAGAATGAAGTCTTTGTATTCGGCCTCGGCCTGCGCCAGCCCGTGCGTGCCGCCCTCGCGGAACCAGCTGTCGGCATAGGCCAGCTTCGCCTTCGCCAGGTACTCACTGGTATCGTAGGTGTTCATCAACGTCTGCAACGTAAGCCGCGCCACTTCATAGCGGCTCCGCTCCATGTCGTTGATTGCTTTGTCAAACAGCACTTTGTCAGGTTGCTGGGTATCCTTGGTAATGGGGTTCTCGTATTTCTTGCGCTTGAATCCGCACGAACCGATCAGCGCACAGACGACCGAAAGGGCGAGGAGCCGGAGAAGCCAGTTTTTGTGATGAAGCATGATGTATCTAACCTTTAATTGTACAGCCTGATTGGAAACTACACATGAACCGATTCGGCGCTCTTGGCAATCTGTTGCATCCGCGTCACGGTTGTTGCCGGATCGTCACTATGGAAAACGCTGGAACCCGCCACTACCCAGTCGCAACCCGCTCGAATGACGTCACCTAGATTCTCCAGATTGATTCCACCATCGATCTCGATCGGGAGTTGCAATCCGAGTGCCCTGCGGCGCGCATCCAGCGCACGAATCTTATGCAAGGCGTTCGGAATGAACTTCTGCGCCTCAAAACCCGGGTTGACGCTCATGATCAGCACATAATCCACGATTTCAATTACCTCATCCAGAGTGTGGATCGGCGTGGCGGGGTTTAACACCACGCCCGCTCTGGCGCCCTCGCTCTGTATCATCCGGATGGTCCGGTCGAGGTGGGTGCAGGCTTCCTGGTGAACGGAGATCTGATCGGCGCCCGCCTCGATGAATATGGGGGCGAACTTGTCGGGATCTTCAATCATCAGATGCACATCCAACGTCAGCTTGGTGATCTTGCGGATCGATTTCAAAACCGGCGGCCCCAGCGTCAAATTCGGAACAAAGTGCCCATCCATGACATCGACGTGCAGCATGCGGATGCCGGCACGTTCCACCCGCGCGATTTCACCGGCTAAGCGGGCGAAGTCCGCGGACAGGATGGACGGAATAATTTCAGCCATTTGCGGCTTCCCCTACTCTTCAATGCGGATTTAACTTGATGTTATCACAGCGGCGAAAAATCCATCTCCCGCGTCAATCCCCGGCGTTCGCCGGCGGGTCTCCAGCACTTTGTATTTGCCGGCTGTCTCCGCCATCACTCTTGCCACCACATCTTCATTCTCCTGGCGCTCCAGCGAGCACGTGGAATAGACCAGGCGGCCCTCATCGCCGAGCGCCAACAGTGCCTGATGCAGCAGCAGGGTCTGTTTTTCGTGCAACTCCAGCACATCCGATAACTGGATGCGCCACCGGATCTCCGGGTTTCGCGAGAGCGTCCCGGTGCCGGAACACGGTGCGTCCAGCAGAATGCGGTCGAATGTCCGGTTAAAGGGGAGAGGCCGGGTTGCATCGAGTAAAACCCTCGGGCAGCCCGCCATCTGCCGGAGACGGTGCAAGTGGATGTCGCACGCTATGGCCTGGACGCCGGATTCCAGGGCCTGAGCGGTCTTACCGCCGGGGGCGGCGCAAAGATCCAGAAAAGTCTGGCCGGGCTCAAGGCCGAGAAGCGGGACGATGGATTGCGACCCGATATCCTGCAGCCGGACATTGCTGGTGTCGCCGCCGAGGACGCGGAATCCACCGCTGATTTCAGTTGGCTCCAGTTGAAGCGAGTGGCCTGGGGGCGGGTTGCGGAGATACACTTCAGGCTGTTCCAGAAACGCGCGGGCGATCTTGGTTGCCGTTTCAGCGCCGAATTGCCGGTCCCATTGATCGATCAGCCAGTGCGGCTGGGAGAGTTCGGTTGCGCGGTCGGGCCACGTGACCTGCTTCCGGTCAATCTTCCGCAGGACTGCGTTCACCAGGCCGGCGGCCGAGCGCTTGCGTGCCCGCTTGACCAGTTCGACGCTTTCGGTTACGGCCGCGTGGGGTGGGACGCGATCCAGGTGGCGGAGTTGGTAAATGCCGATGCGCAAGGCGATCCGGACGGCGCTGTCGAGCCGCAGAGGAGCGTGGAGGCCGATGAAATAATCGAGCTGCGCCTGGCGGCGGAGCGTTCCGTAGATGATTTCCGACGCCAGCGCCGCATCGCGGGTAGATAGCGATTGCGCAAAAAGCAGGTCGGAGGCGTAACTGCCCGATTCCACGCGTGTGAGGATGTCGAAGGCGATGGCACGGGCTGGAGAGATCACCTGGCAATCGTAGCAAGTTCGGGGTAAACTGGTATGATTGTAACCGCAGTTGCCTTCCTTTTCCCCGATCGTCTAACGGTAGGACAGCGGCCTTTGGAGCCGTGAATCGTGGTTCGAATCCATGTCGGGGAGCCATCCATCAATTCTCGAACTCCTTCCTATCTCGTTTATTTCATTACGAGAGACTTAGCGATTTTCTCTGGTTTGTGCTTTTTTCCTCCGACCCCAACGTGGATTCGAACGCTGTAGTGGAGCCCGCAATGAACCCTTCGTTTTGAGCCTCTGTGGTTCGTGGAACGAGAGTTCACCAGGCGAGCTGTCGTTATGCCAACTTCCGGATCGCCGGCCAACCGTCCAGAAAAGGCTGCGAAGCCCCCGGGTCGCTTCCGCCGGCTGATTCACTTCCAGAAAGATGCGGATAAGATCCGCACGAACTCATCGAGCCGGCGAGCCATCCCACTGGGTTGGTCGTCATCGGTTCGGCGCCTGTTCGATTCAAAGTAGCCGGTGCCTCAGGCCGTCGCTTTTCGGTCCCATTTGATGTGGATCATCGGATTCACCGGGCTTTCCATTGAGCTTCCACCTGCTGGAGCGTGGCGGCGCGCTCTTTGCTGTCAATCAGCCCGCCCTTCAGGACGGCGGCGGACATGTTGCGGGTATTCCGAATGTCGTCCAATGGATTGGCATTCAGTAACACAAGATCCGCGCGCTGGCCGGTATCAACGGTGCCCGATGAAGCGGGAATTCCGAGATATTGCGCCGGATTTCTTATGGCTGCTTCCAGAGCTTCGATGGGCGTCAGCCCTGCCTGCACGAAGTAGGCCAACTCTTCGCGCAAACTGAAGCCGGGATAAACGGAAACCGCGGGCGTATCGGTACCGGCGGGAAACGGGATGCCTTCTCGGTGCAGCCGCTCCATCAGGTCATAGACTTTCGGCGTCGGTTCAAACGGGCCGCTTTGATCTTTTCAGGCGCAGCGTTAATTTGATTGATCCCGAGGTGCTTTGGCCAGATGTTGTCGATGATGAAGTCCGGCAAGTAGCGGCTGTGCGGATCGTTCTTCGCATTGATTTCGTCCAGCGGCGTCAGTTCGCCCCGGACCAGCGTGGGACAGACCCGGGTCCCATTCTTTCGCAGCCCTTGAGCGATCGCCGCGGCTTGTTCCCGACTGTAGTAATCGGCCACCAACGCGGGGTTCGTATCGGACTGATCCGCTACCACCTTGCGTTGCGCCGGATCGACCGCGGGATCAAGGATGTAACCGATATGTTCAATACTGTTCCGGCCCGAGTCCGCAACTTCGCCGATCGGGACTGCATCGGGGACATGGCCGGCCACTGGCAGGCCCAGCCGATAAGCTTCTTTGACGATGGCGAAATAGGCGGGACGGGGGACAGCCGACCGGATCTTGATGAAATCGGCCCCACGGCGTTTCAGAGTCTGTATCATTCGCACGCCTTTCTCCGGCGTTGCGACACCAATCGAGCCAGGATAACGGGGAACCGGTCCATCCAGCATCGGTCCCGAAGCGAAGATCCGGGAACCGGGAAGCCGCCCCTCTGCCATCCCGCGTCCTCGGTCCTGGAGTTCCTCCAAATCAAACCCAACGTCACGAATCCCGGTGATGCCGTTCGCCACGAGCAAGGACGGAAACGTTTCACGGCTCCCGGCAAGCAAGCCGGTGTAAGCCGTATGAGCGTGCTTGTCCCATTGGCCGGGGATAAGGAATTTACCTGATCCGTCCACGATGCGGGCACCCGCGGGGATCTTGACGCTACCCGAAGGACCCACCACAGAAATTCGCTCACCGGTGACTACAACCGTAGTGTCCTGGCGAACCGGTGCTCCGGTAGCGTCAATGACGTTCAGGTGTGTGATGCTAGCCGACGTGGCGCCGCGGCCGCACCGGTCAGAAACACCAGGGAGACAGCAAGTTGTTTCATACGTAGGCCAATCCTGGCACTCTGTGCCCGCAGGCACCGCCAGGCGGTCAATCCCAGGTTACCGCGCATCCGGCAAGAAGGGTCCGAGGCCGGGTGCCTCTGGAAATCCGCCGCGGAGATCACGCTGCGGCAAGTTCCATAATCGGTAGGAACACCATTCGTACTGCCGCAGGCGGGCACGCAACAAAAGTTCTAAACGCGTCCACACGGGAGAACCGGCATCCTGGTTGACAAGTTCCCTAATTTGTATATCATCAGTTAGCCTGACTAGTTCGACGCGCTGCCGCTCTCGTCAGGACTCGGATCCAAGGAGCGTGCCCGCGGGCGGCATAGCACTGCCAAACAGGACGCAAAATATCTCATGAAATCCGCTTACAATCGAAAGGAATTTCTGCAGGTTCTATCCTGCGGTCTAGCTGCCGGCCACTCTCTTGCCGCCGCGGAGTGGGTGAATCTAATCCAAGGCAATTCCCTCGCGGGTTGGCACAAAACAGGTGCCGCGGACTGGGACGTTCGGGACGGAGTCATTACCGGCCGTCAGGGTTCCGGCTGGGGGGCCGGGGATATCTACACCGATCGGGAATGGACGGATTTCGAGTTGGAAACGGAATGGAAGATGCACTGGCCCGCAAACAGCGGCATTTGGTTTCACAGAACCGCTGCTTCGCCAGGTTATCAGGTTGACTTGTTTGATACTAAGCATTATGGTGACATCTACTCCGGATCCATTTACCGTATGGGTCAAGAGGGAAAGGGATTCATTGGCGGGAATCGCGATAAAGAATCGGTGTTTCCAGACTCCTGGAACAAACTGCGCCTTCGCGTCGCAGGCGACAACATAACCGTTACCCACAATAGTAAGCTCGTCGTCGACATTCACGACAACCGATTTCCATCCGGATCTCTGGGCATCGAGGTGCACGGCGGCCAAGCGTATGAAGGGATGGAAGTCAATATCCGCAATCTGCGGGCACGGCCCCTCTAAACATTGTGTTAGAAATCTTAACTAAACGGTCGGATGGTATGATGATCGCCTACCTTTCTCATGTCTCATTTAATCCAGACCTTCCTCTCCGCCGATTTCTTGAATGAACAGAGCCAAGTTGTTTTTCCAGATATCGGATTGGATACAATTCAGGCTCACCCTGAGATCGCCACCCGCTTTCTCAGCGAATACAAGGTCGAGTACACCCCCGACCAACTGCAGAACGCCGATGTGCTTCTTTCTCTCAAACCAAAGGTGACCGCCGCCTCCCTCGCTGGTGTCGAACGCTTGGCGGCAATCGGCCGCTATGGAGTTGGCTACGACAATGTAGATCTTGCTGCTTGCACCCGGAGCGACATCGCTGTCTACATCACTAGAAATGCGGTCGTACGGCCAGTAGCCTCCTCCATCGTGCTATTGGTGTTGGCGGCCTCTCACAGGCTGGTATGGAAAGATCGGCTGATACGCGCTGGCGATTGGGCCGCCAGCACAAGGCGTCTCGGCAGGGAACCTAGAGACCGGGTCGTCGGGACTATTGGCCTGGGAAACATCGCCACGGAGGCTGTTCGCCTGCTGAAAGCGTTTGATGTGAGGCGATTTGTAGCGTATGACCCATACGCCGCGGCTGAAACGGCTGCCGCGATCGGAGTTGAACTCGTCTCGCTGGACGGTTTGCTTTCCATGTCCGACTATGTCCTGATCAATTGCCCCCTGAACGAGAACACCCGCAAGCTTATTGGAGAACGGGAGTTGCGGCTGATGAAGAAGGACAGCGTGCTGATCAACACGGCGCGCGGACCTATTGTAGATGAGGCGGCGTTGACGCTGGCGTTACAAGAGAGCCGAATCGCCTTCGCGGCATTGGACGTATTCCAGCAGGAACCCTTGTCATCGGCATCCCCGCTGTTGGGTTTGGAGAATACCATCCTGTCTTCTCATTCCCTCTGCTGGACTGAGGAACTCTTCCGCGATATGGGGCGGGAGGCGTTTGCCGGGGTGATAGCGGTTTCGAAAGGCTTCGCACCGCAAAACGTGGTGAATCCGGAGGTTCTCGACCGG
Source organism: Bryobacteraceae bacterium (assembly GCA_025350445.1). Next base: position 12,874 of record JANXXV010000702.1, read on the forward strand.
CCCGGGTTTCAGCGGAAGCTGGAGCGGTTCCGATGAGTGCCATGAAACAGAAGCTGCGTGCGGGCGAAGTAGTTTATGGTCAGATGATTCTGGAACTCTTCTCTCCCGGAATCGCGCCGATGCTGTCCAATGCCGGGCTGGATTTCGTGATCTACGACATGGAGCATGGCCGCTGCGATATTGGCTTGGTTGCGCAGATGATCACGTCGTGCCGCGGCACCCGGCTGACGCCGATCGCCAGGGTCCCCGATCAGTATCATTTCCCGCTCTCCCGCGTGCTGGATATCGGTGCCCGCGGGGTAATGATTCCGCGCGTCGAAACCGGACAGCAGATGCAGGATGTAGTGGCGCAATTGAAATACGCACCGCAGGGCAGGCGAGGCGTCGCATTGGGTCTTGCGCACGACGACTACCAGCCGCGCGGGGCCCCATACTTCGAAGAGGCCAATCAGGAGACAGTGGTGATCGCCATCGTGGAAACCGCGCGCGCACTCGAGAATCTCGATGCCATAGTGGGCTCGCCTGGATTGGATATTGCCTGGATGGGCCATTACGACCTGACGGTTTCCCTCGGCATTCCCGCGCAATTCGATCATCCACGCTTCTTGGAGGCGATGGCCGCCCTGGTGGCGAGTTGTAGGCGGCACGGGGTGGCCGCCGGTTTCCTGCCCGCCGGCGCAGAGGACACAATTCGCTGGATTCACCAAGGCTTCCGCGCCATCAGCCTGGGAACCGACGTTGGAGTGTTCTCAAAGGCCGTGTCGCAGTTTCACTCTACCGTGTTGCGCCAGATGGGAGAAAATCAATGAGGCTTACTGTTCTTAGCTTGCTCTTCAGCGCTTTACCGCTGTTCGCGCAAACGGTGTCATTCCAAGCTCCGCCGGATGTCATTCACGAGCGGAACGTCAATTTCCTGCCCGCGCGGGCGCAGGGCCCGGCGTTGGCCATGGACGTGATCCGTCCCCGCGCCGCCGGAAGCTATCCGGGCGTAGTGCTGATACACGGCGGCGGTTTCAGCGGCGGGGATCGCACCAGTCTGCTGCCGATGGCGGTAAAGCTGGCGCAGGCAGGTTACGTAGCTGCCACCGTGAGCTATCGCTTCACTCCGCGCTTCCAATTTCCCGCACAGGTGCACGACGTTAAGGCGGCGGTGCGTTTCCTGCGCGCCAATGCCGAACGGTTCTCTCTGCAAGCGGACAAGATGTGCGCTGTGGGCCAGTCCGCGGGCGGAACGCTGGCGCTCTTCCTGGGAGTGACTCGAGGAGTTCCCCGGTTCGAAGGTTGGAGCGATTACAACGAGGCATCGAGCAAGGTTGACTGTGTGGTGAATCTTTACGGCCGGACTGACTTGATCACCGCGTACGCCGGCAGCCGCAACGCCGCGGAGAAGCTGCCTTCCCTGGTGGGTGGCCAGCTTCCCTACGCGCGAAATGAACATCTGCGGGCGAGTCCGCTGTTGTGGGTTACGCCTGACGCTGCTCCGGTGCTGTCTATCCACGGAACCCTGGACTTGAATGTGCCTTACCAGCAATCCGTCGCCCTGCAGGAAAAATTACGCGCCGCCGGCGTGGAGGCGGAACTGGAAACCATCGAAGGGGCCGGGCATGGCTTTCACGGAGCGGATGCCGAAAGGGCAGACCGGGCTTTGATCCGTTTTCTCGACAAACAACTGAAGCCCGCGCCAGATCGATGGACCGTACTTCTAAGCGATCACGGCCCGGGGGCCAAGCTGGTGGCAATGGGCTGGCCTTCGGGCAAGATCTTGTGGCAGGTGACCAATGATCGCGGTCTCGATGTGCAGGCGCTGCCGAATGGGCACGTCATCTTCACGAACGATGCCAAGAGCAAGGTGGTGGAGATTGACGGGCGCCAGCAGGAGGTTTGGACAGCAGGACCCGCGGAGGGGTTGCGCAAACCATATAGCGTACAGAGGCTGGAGAACGGCAATACGTTGGTGGGCGATGCGGACGGCGCGCGCATTCTTGAACTTTCCCCTGAACATAAGCTGGTTTGGAAATGGGAGAAGCCCGAAATGGCTGGGGCCTGGCCGCGGATGGCGCGGCGGACGGATGCCGGCACAACCCTGATCACCTACCAGCAGGCAGGCGAGATTTGGGAAGTCAGTCAGGCCGGCGAAACGGTATGGAAGCACAAGACCGCGGCCGGCCGGTTTCCATACCAGGCAATCCGGCTTGCAAATGGCAATACCTTGATCGCCATGGTAGATCCGGGAGAAGTGGTGGAAGTGAACCATGCCGGTACAATTGTGCGGTCCATCGGCGGAGCGGACAGCCCGCTTCGGCTCAGTTGGATTGCGGGCGTGGCGCTTCTTCCTAACGGCGGATTAATGCTCGCCGATTTTACTTCGCGGCGGGTTGTAGAAGTGGATGCCTCCGGACGCCCGGTGCACGAAATGGCTGATCTTCCATGGAACGTCGCCAGCATCGCGGTGGCTCCCAGCGCACCGCGATGATCTCCACTGCGCCCGTAGCGGCGGCGGATATTATTCCATCGCGCACGCGCTGGCTGATGATCTCGCTGGTGTTTGCCGCCACCGTTATCAACTACCTGGATCGCCAGACGCTTTCCGTGCTTGCGCCGGTGCTGCGCGAAGAGTTCGGCATGAGCAACGTGACGTATTCCCGTATTGTCTCGTCATTCATGCTCGCCTACACGATCATGAATGGCGTTTCCGGCCCGCTCATTGATCGCCTGGGGACGCGGGTGGGATACGCTCTGTGCGTTTTGTGGTGGTCGGCGGCGGCCATGGCTCACGCTTTTTCGACCAGCGCGTGGACGTTCGGAGTTTGCCGGTTCCTCCTGGGAATGGGCGAAGCAGGGAACTGGCCGGCTGGAATTCGAGTGGTCACCGAGTGGTTTCCAGTAAAAGAGCGGGCTCTCGCTTCCGGCATCTTCAACAGCGGTTCGTCCATCGGAGCGCTCATCGCCACGCCAATGGTAGTGTTCCTCTCGCTCAAATTTGGTTGGCGCACGTCGTTTGTCGTGGTGGGGTTAAGCGGGTTTATCTGGCTGCTGGTTTGGTGGCCGGCCTACCGGCTGCCGCAAAAAGTTCCGGGAGCCAATCCACCGGCGCCGCGCATTCCTGTAGGTCCATTATTGAGGACGCGGTTTGTACGGAGCTTCACTATCGCAAAGCTATTTTTCGATCCGGTGTGGTACTTCTATATTTTCTGGTTCCCCGAGTACCTGAAAAGCGCGCGGCACTTCGACATGGTCTCGATCGGAAGGTACGGCTGGATTCCCTTCCTGGCGGCGGACCTCGGCAACCTCTTGGGCGGATGGCTCTGTGGAAAGCTGATACAGGCTGGCCTGAGCGTGAATATCGCCCGCAAAAGTGCCGTGACCGTCTTTGCGTTGAGTATGGCTGCGGCGATTCCCGCAGTGTTTGTCCAGAGCGCATGGCACTCCATCGCGCTGGTTTCGGTGGCGATGGCTGGGTACACGGCGTGCAATGCAATTCTTCTTTCATTCCCGGCCGATGTCTTTCCGGCGAGTTCGGTGGGATCCATCTGGGGCCTGGCGAGCATGGGGTCCGGATTGGGCGGGATGATCTTTGCCCTGATCACAGGGTGGGTGGTAGACAACTACTCCTATCAGCCTGCGTTCATTGGATTCGGCCTGCTACCCTTAATCACGACGGCGATCCTCTGGTTTGCTCTGGGGCCGCTTGAGCCGCTCGTCGACGGTTGACTCTACCTGGGGTGTCCATTAAACTAGCGGGTAACTGATGGTCAGACCACTATGCTCCGTTTAGCATGGCTTTCCTGCTTTCTCGCGGTAGCGGCGCCAATCGGGGCGGCAGAGTGGTCCCAACTCCGCATCGTACCCGGCAATATCGTTCTTTCGAAAGCTGGAGACTCGCAGCGGTTCCTGGTGCTCGCGAAAACCGGGGACGGCCGGGAAGAAGACGTGACCAGCCAGTGCAGTATCTCTGCCTCCGTTCCTGAGATCGTGGCAGTGAATGCCTCCGCGGGCGTCATTACCGGACTACGGCCCGGAAGCAGTGAAATCAAGGTTCAATTGGCATCGCTGCAAGGTGCCACTCAAGTGAAGGTAGGCGAAGGGACCTCCGAAGTTTTGGTCCGCTTTTCGCCCGACGTCATTTCCGTATTCACCACCAAAGGTTGTAATAGCTCAGGCTGCCACGGCTCTCCAGCCGGCCAGAACGGGTTCAAGCTGTCTTTATTCGGGTACGATGTAGCCGCGGATCATGAGATGGTTGTGCGGAAGCACGACGGCCGCAGGGTGGATTTAGTTGATCCGGAGAAGAGTCTAATCCTGCGCAAGCCACTCTTCGATATCCCGCACGGCGGCGGCCGCTTGATGACAAAGGAGTCCGAGGAATACCGGACTCTTCTGAAGTGGCTGCGGGAAGGCGCCAAGCTGGAATCGAACAGCCCGCGGATGACTCGATTGGAAATATATCCGGCCGAGCAGGTGCTTACGGGCAACGGCGCCAGGATGCGGTTTGTCGTTATAGGGCGTCTATCGGACGGCACCACGCGCGACATGACTCACGAAGTGCGCTACTCAAGCAGCGCGGATAGAGTGGCGGCCATCGCGCCGGATGGAGTCGCTACCGCTATGGGAAGCGGTTTAACCACTGTGCTTGCCCGCGGCATGGGGAATGTAGCGGCATCGCAGATTGGCGTCATTCAGCAGAAGGCCGGCGCGGA
>JANXXV010000738.1 GCA_025350445.1 Bryobacteraceae bacterium
GCGCGAATGCCGATATCCCCCGCGACGCTCAGGTTGCCCGCAAGTTTGGCGCGGAAGGCATTGGCCTTTGCCGCACCGAACACATGTTCTTCGCCGAAGACCGTCTGCCGCACGTTGTGGCGATGATCCTCGCGAAGGACGAGAAGTCCCGCCGTGACGCACTGAAGAAACTCCTGCCCATGCAGCGCAAGGATTTCGCCGGCCTCTTCACCGCCATGAACGGCTTTCCGGTGGTGATCCGCACGCTCGATCCGCCGCTCCACGAATTCCTGCCGAAGCGCGAGAACCTGATGGTGGACCTGGCACGGCTGCCGCACGCCGGCATCAAAGACAAGAAGGAAATGTCGAGCCACTACAACATCCCGGTTGGCGAGTTGAAGAAGCGGCTACCCGAATTGCTGCATCGGGTGGAAGAGCTGCACGAATTCAACCCCATGCTGGGCCACCGCGGCTGCCGGCTGGGCATCACGTATCCCGAGATCACGGAAATGCAAGCCCGCGCTATCTTCGAAGCCGTGGTGCAGGTATCGAAGAAGGGCATCAAGGTCATCCCCGAAGTGATGATCCCGCTGATCGGCAGTGTTGCTGAATTCAAGAACCAGAAGGATATTGTCCAAGCCGTAGCCAAGGAAGTTCTGGGCAATGCCGGTGTGAAGGTGAAGTACCTGATCGGGACGATGATTGAAATTCCGCGCGCCGCGCTGACTGCCGATAAGGTAGCCACCGAGGCTGAATTCTTCAGCTTCGGCACCAACGATCTGACGCAGACCACGATGGGCCTTTCGCGCGACGATTATACGAAGTTCCAGAAAGCCTACATGGACCTCAAGATCTTCAAGGACGATCCATTCGCCGTACTCGACCAGGAAGGTGTTGGCCAGTTGATCCAGCTTGCAGTGGAGCGGGGACGTGCCGCGCGTCCGAATCTCGAAGTCGGCATCTGTGGAGAACACGGCGGCGAACCCAGCTCGGTGGAATTTTGCTATCGCATCGGAATGGACTATGTGTCCTGCTCGCCTTATCGGGTACCCATCGCCCGGTTGGCCGCGGCTCAGGCGGCGATCAGCGGGAACGACAAAAGCGAAGTGGCTCGCACCGCGTAATCTGAAAAAGCCAGGGGAATGGGCGCAAGCCTGTTCCCCTTACTAAGGCATTCCAGTCCAGGGTGCCAAAAAAACCTATACAACGCCTTTCTTAAGTTCCGTTGCAAGAAACCGCGGCAAAACTCAGCAGCAGCCAAAAAAGAGCACACTACCCGGCCTTGGAGAATTCCTCCTGGGCCACAACTTTCATGCAATCCTTCAAAATCGTCGCCACGCTATCAGTGAACTATCGCCTGAGCCGCCAGTAACTCTCCAGCCATCTTAGATTGCAGCACGTCGAATTTTGCGTTCAGCGCCATCGCCCTGTTCAGGAATCTTTTGGTGTCCTCCCGTTTCCCCCAACGCCGCCGCAATCATTCCCGCGTGGTAATAGAAGGCCGGTTCAGGCGTTTCCAGCAGCATTGCTTTCGCAGCGGCCTTTTCTGCATCCTCGTATTTCTCGTTCTTATAGAGCGCCCAGCCGAGCGCATCGTACGTATAGATGTCTTTCCGGTAATCCAATTCGGCCTGCGCAAGTTCCAGCGCGACCTCCAGATTCCTGTCGTGATCCGAATAAATCATCGACAGATTTCGATTTATCTTTTCATTGTTCGCGCGCATCAGCTTATAAATCACATCCATAAGCTGCATCTGTTTCGCCGCCTCGGCCTTTCGTCCCAGGAGGGAATAAAGGTCGCAAAGAGCGGCCGCATAGTCCGGCAGCGGCGTAATGGACTTGGCATGTTCGTAACTCGCAACCGCATCCGTGAGCTTCCCCTCGGCCGCAAACGCTTTGCCCAACCCGGCATAAGCCGCATGTGACCCTGGAAAATAGCGCAGAGCCGATCGATAAGCATCCTCGGCTTCGTTCAACCGGCCTGTCTTAAAATGAATATTACCCAACTCCACCAGACACCACGCAATGTTTTCCGGCGACGAACTGCCCGCGCGAATCGCAAGCTGCATAATTTCCACGGCGCCGTTCGGGTCGTTCGTCAGGAAGCGGTAATGCGCCGCCCGGTTGTAGCTGGAAAGATCGGGCCGCAGGTCGACCATCTTCTGGAACGCATCCGCGCCTTGCTCGTATTCCCCCCTCTCGACGGACGCATCGCCCAGCGTTCCCCAGTTCCACGGATCGGAAGGGTGCAGCCGGATTAGCTCACGCGAGGATTCAACCGCTTTTTGAAATTGATGGTACTCAAGCTGAATTTCGGTGCAAAGCCGGCGGGCTTCATAATTCTGGGGGTCTGCCGCGATTACCGCGTTCACCAGGGTCGATGCCCGATCGATATAGCTGAAATCGGTGGTCTCCCGCATCTTTTGCACGTAGGCTCCGGCGAGCAATACTTTGTAGTGCGGGTTACCCGCCTTCAAGAGAACGATTTTCTGAAGATACGCAATCCGATCGTCCGTCTTCAGCCGCGCCACGCGGCCTTCAACAGCGCGGTCTTCAAATAAAGAGGCCGCACGGTCCGGAGCCCCGGTCTGCGCCGCCGCGGAAATTACGCATAGCAGCGCCGGTACAACGTTGCCCAACTTGAAGAATCTCATAGTAGAGGGAACCGCAAAAAGAAAAAAGGCCGCTTGCTGGTAGTACAGGCGGCCTTTGGCTAATGTTAATTTACAGGACAGGTACCGGTGCAACCGGGTTCGCCGGGATCCACGTGACGCGAATCCCGGCCGCTGACCGCGAAACCCATATAAGGGAATGTTTCCTGATACGGCTGGTCCTTCGTATTCACACCGTCACCCAGAAAATGGTGGATCGATGCCGGGTTGTTGAATGGCGGAGCTTTAACCAGAACCCCCATGACTACCCGAAGCGAAATGTCGGTGACGTCGTCGGAAACTCTGCGGCCGTTTGGATAACCAGCCCCATCGCCTGCGAGCAGGCCAAGCCTTCTGCGAGACGCTTGGGCTGTCGGACCAACTCCGACATTCAATCGCAGCAGGTCGGCGATCGGTCCGGCTGGACTGCCAGCCGCCGCAATCGGAGGAGCATAGGTCAACAACGGCAACAGATCCAACCTGGGCGGAGTGGGAATCGGCAGAGCTCCTTCTCCGAACAATCTTTCGTACGCCGCATTCAACACGCGGGCCAGAAGCGGATCAAGCGCAAAATTCTTGAATTGCGTATCGTCCACCGGATTGCTCATACTCCACTTGTCCTTGGAGCCCGTTCCGATAATCAGTTCGTTGATCAACGGATTCCCCATCCGCTGGATCTGCCGGAACTGGCCGGCGCTCTGCGCCGGGTCGGGAGATCTGCGAACGGTAATTTGCGGCCGGGACGTCGTTCCCCACGCCCCGATCGTCGCGGCCAAATCGGTCGCTGCCAGGACAGTGCCGGTTCGCGTCACCATAGCGATGGGCACCTCGATCGCGATTGTATTTACGTTGTAACCGGACACGTTATCGGGCGCATAATTCACCGTGTCATTGGCATCCTGGGCGGGCGTCAGCACCCCCGGAACACCGGACGGAAATGCGCCCGCTCTTAGGTTGAATGTATCGAACGCGGCTCCTAGGTCGATATAGAACGGATCGTAAACCGTCCCAGCGAAAACGCGAATGCCATTACCGAGGCTGAAAATGCCTTGTTTCGCAAGCGCCGGATAGTTTGGCATCGTACGCGGACCGATGTTCGTCGGAACGGCAAACAACGGATTGGCGGTGGCGTTTACCAAGGCGGTCGAGACCCCATTCTTGACCATTGTCACTGTGTATTTCTGCCTGAAGCTGAGGCCGGCCGAGCCGGGCCCGTCAAGCGCGGTGATGGCGGGCGGAATAATTAGCGTGCCCGGTGCGATCGGAGTCGGCGAGTCCGCCGGAGCTAAGATGCCATTGAGGGCGCCCGCAAAACCCTGGAACAACCCAGGGGCCCGGATTTCAGTCTGAAACCTAATATTGAAAGTAACGTTCTCGAGGGCGCTATTGGTGTTGTCGATCTTGATGGAATACAAAATATCCGGATCGAATGGGAAGTAATTAGGCCCGTTGCCTGGATCTAATAGTGGATCGACGTTCAAAATAAACGTGACCTTGGTTGGATCGTCATAGCTGACAAAAGCGAAAAAATCCGTGATGTCGGCCAAGCGGTCCAACGCGGTCAATGGGGCTTCCCTGTGGCTCGCCGCGAATGTCACTGAAGGCGAAGCCATAACGAACGACAAAGCAAAAACCAATCCTGTTCTCAGCTTATGCATCGACTAAAATCCTCCCTTCCGAATAGTCTTCTTCCTGCGCCACAACAGAAGCCCGATTCCCGCCGGACACAGCAGAGCAAGTGTGCCCGGTTCCGGAATAACATTCGCCTGAATTTCATTCACCTGAATCCCAAAGCTTGTCACTGCGGCCGTTCCCACCGTTCCCGCGACCGCACTGAAGTCCCCGGTGATGCCTACCAGAGTTTGCGCCGCAAAACTCACCGAATCCGTGCTTTGCGGCGGTATTCCATCCAGTGCGAAAGTCCCCGGATTAGAGGAAGCCAGTGAAGTTGGGCAAGTGCCGTTCGCCGCCAGCGCGGCTCCCAGGCAAATCGTTTCGATCCCGGTCACTCCTCCGTCAAGTGCAGCGGTACCGCCGTTTTGAGTCAACGTGCTGCCGCCGATCGGGTTGCCCAGAGCCAGCGGGTTGACATTGAATCCGAGCCGGGCTTCCAATGACTGCCCATTGCTTGCGCTCGCATTCAGCGTGAACAGCAAACCGGGCCCGAACACCATCGTGATTGGACTCACGGTAATCAGACCCGGTAAAATCGCAGTCGATCCAGTAGCCGCCGGCAATATTTGAAAGCCGGAAAACTGCTGATCGTTCACCGAACATCCCATCGTCAGCGCCTGATAACTCGCGTACGAGCCGGAAACACACGGTACAATCGGCGCTGCTGAACCAATCGAAAGGGCAGCAAGCGCTGCCCCGGTTAACCATATAAGTGCTTTCATCCGCTCTCCCCATCCAACGAATTTGAGCGAAGGGCAACGTACGCCAACCGTTCCCTCGCGCCTTACGCCACTCCCCGTACTGGGAAATAAAGACTCGTACCCTTCCTAAGTGTTTCTACGTATCCAAAGCCTAAGTAGATTGACGCATCGAGCCAAAAGCGAAAAAATAAGATGGGCCACGGCTTCGCCCCGTCCGCGTAGCCAGCGCCACTCAGCAAAATCATTCCGCCGCCTGCGTTGCTATACTCTATGGAAGGGTCAAAATAACTGTATCTGTGTACCCGGCTAGCGTACCCGACCCAGAGAAAGGACATCATCGATGAACTCACCCAAAATCAAAGTCGTCGAAGCCCCGGCGCGTGTAGAAAG
>JANXXV010000766.1 GCA_025350445.1 Bryobacteraceae bacterium
GACCACCTTGGCCGCGTTCTCCGCATTCTTGACAAGGTTCGCAATGATGTCCGTTACCGTCACCGCGTCGTGATCGGCGTGCCAGCAATCGTAATCGGTCACCATCGCTACGGTCACGTAACAGATCTCCGCTTCACGGGCCAGCTTGGCTTCCTGCAGGTTCGTCATGCCGATGACGTCCATACCCCAACTGCGATAGACGTTCGATTCGGCCTTGGTGGAAAACGCCGGGCCTTCCATGCAAAGATAGGTGCCGCCGCGCTTGGCGCTCACTTCCTGCAACTGGCAGGAATTGAAAAGCACCTCGGAAAGCTGGGGGCAGATGGGATCGGCGAAGCTCACGTGGGCGACCAGTCCTTCTCCGAAGAACGTGGAGACGCGGCCGCGCGTGCGATCGAAGAACTGATCGGGAATCACGAACTCCAGCGGGCGGTGCTCTTCCTTCAAAGACCCAACGGCGCTGAGCGAGATGATGCGTTCCACACCCAGCGATTTGAACCCATGAATATTAGCGCGGAAGTTCAACTCCGATGGCGAAAGGCGGTGGCCGCGGCCATGGCGCGCCAGGAAGACGACGTCCTTTCCGGCAAGCGTGCCCAGGACATACTTATCCGATGGATCGCCCCACGGGGACGGGATGGCGACCTCTTCGGCGACTTCGAATCCAGGCATGGAGTACAAGCCGCTGCCTCCGATGATGCCGATTCTGGACTGCGGGTGTGACGGGTTCAATTGGGCTGCTCCTGTTGTATGAGTTCGATCAAGACCCCCCCGGTGGAGGAGGGATGTACAAAAACGTAGAGATGGCCGCCCGCGCCGCGCTGCGGTTCGCCCATGAGGCGCGCGCCGCTTTGCTTGAGCGTGGCGACACTGGCCGCGAGATCCGGCACCAGGAAGGCGATGTGGTGCAGGCCTTCGCCGTGCTTGGCGAGGAAGCGGCCGATGACGGAATCCTCCTCCGACGGTTCCAAAAGTTCGATGCGCGGGCCGCCGGCGGGAAGCATGGCGACTTGCACTTTTTCATGTTCGACGGTTTCGCGCGCGGACACCGTGAGCCCGAGTTGCCGGTAGAATTCCAGCGCTTTGTCGAGGGAGCGGACGGCGATGCCGAGGTGGTCAATTTTCATGAAGCCACTCGTTGACCACGGTGTAGGGGTCCTTTCGGCGCGCGGCCACGTCGGCGGCGGCTTCGTCAAAGTTGATGGTTTGCACCCTGGCGACCAGCTTTTCGCGGACCATTTCCCGCATCCGCTGGGACCACTTTTCAGCCTCACGATGCTGCTTCGGCCTGGCAATCAAATACGAATTCATGGCGGCGATGGCGGCGTCGATTCCCTGCCCCTCGCTGGCCGCGCAGCGGACGATCGGCGGCACCCAACCGTCCGGCCGGTGGGAGAGGCTTTGCAGAAACTGGATCTCGCGTTCCAGTTTGTCCGCGCCCGGCTGGTCCGCTTTATTAATGATATAGACGTCGGCGATTTCCATGATGCCGGCCTTGATGGCTTGCACGTCGTCGCCCATGCCGGGCACAAGCACCACGGCGGTGACGTCGGCCAGGCGCGCAATGTCGATTTCATCCTGACCCACGCCCACGGTTTCGATGAGGATGGTGTCCATGCCGGCCGCGTCAAACAGCAGCGCCAAATCCATGGTGGCCGCGGCGAGTCCGCCGAGTTTTCCACGGGAGGCCATGGAGCGGATGAAGACGCCGGGCGTGGCGTGGTGGTCCTGCATGCGTATGCGGTCGCCGAGGATGGCGCCGCCAGAGTAGGGACTGGTGGGATCGACCGCGAGAATCCCGACCCGTTGGGTTTGTTCGTGCAAAATGCGCGTGATTTGGCTGACCAGCGTGCTCTTTCCGGCGCCCGGAGGCCCGGTGATGCCCCAGGTATTGGCTTTGTTCGTGCAAAAAAAGAGGGCTTGCAATAGCTTCTCGCCGTCCGGGTGTCGGTTTTCAATAAGGGTGGCCGCGCGGGCGATGGCACGGACGTCCCCGGCTTTTATTTTGTCGATTTGCAAATTACGAAACAGAGCCAATCCCATTTTCGGACAGTTGTGATGAGCTTTCATTGTAAGCTTGCTGCGCGCGGCGGCAGGGGTAAGCGGCGGGATGTGGACGTGCTGCTTCATGGTGTGAATGGACCATGGGGCGCGTGGAGGCGGAGTGAAAATTCCCAGATGTTATTGCAGGCGTGGGAAATAGAGGTTGAAGAAAGTTGGCACCGGTGTTTTTGGACGCATACAATAGTGTCCAGCTATGGTTGAAATTCAGCCCATCCGCGTGGAGTTGGAACTGGAGGAAGATGGCCGGTTCCTGGCTTCGGTGCCGGACGTTCCTGGAGTGATGGCATACGCCGCCAGCAAAGAGGAAGCGGTGCGAAAGGTGAAGTCGATAGCCCTTCAGGTATTGGCGGACATGATCGAGAGTGGCGAGGAAGTCCCCGAGCCGCTGAAGGTCCTTTTTGCCGCGTGAGCACCTGGCGCTCCTCTAAGGCCAAGCGAGTGTATGCAGCGCTGCTTCGGTTGGGCTGGACGCTCAAGAAACAGGTTGGTTCCCGTCGAAATTGCACCGTGCGGGCTGGTCCAACTTCACACTCTGCTTTCACGATAGTGAAGAAATCGGCCCAGCCGCGCTCTCCAAGATCGGCAAGGAGACTGGGCTTCGCCCTGAAGATCTCTGACCCTAAAAACGGCAGTTGACTGGCGGCAATTCGGTCAACGTCTTGCGTATCAAGCCGATGCGGGAAA
>JANXXV010000769.1 GCA_025350445.1 Bryobacteraceae bacterium
GCGCGGTTGGTGGTGAAGTCGGACAGAGTTTCGGCGCGCAGATCGTAGGCCACAATGGCGACGAAGTCATCGGGCTTCAGCGTCTCAATGAATCCGTAGGCGGCGGTGAGGGTCTGATACCAGCTTTCGGTGTAGTAACTCTGGTAGCGGTTGCTGAACTCGATTACCATGCAGACGGTCATGGGCGCTTCACCCAGGCCGAAGTTGGTGACGGTCTGGGGAACGTTGTCTTCGAGGATGCGGAAGTTGCCGCGCGGGATATTCGGGATAAAGCGGCCATTCTTATCCAGGATGGATACGTCCACTGTGACGGCGGTGACATCGCTCTTGAAGCTTGGACCATCTGGCAGGCGATCTTCCTTCTTTCCAAACTTCGACGGAATTTTCGGCAAGTCCGCTTCGGCCGGTTGACCATCCTTCTTACGGGGCCTGGCGACGGTATCGGAGCCTTCTTTATTTGGGCCCTGCTGTGCGCTGAGGTGTAAGCTCACAAAAGTGCCTGCGAGGGTCAGGAAGAGTGCGATTGAAAGCTTTTTCATTTTGGCTTGGCCTTGAGCGAACTATACCAAAATAAAGACGTCTTGCGGATAGGGCGGGTTTCCTTGGCGACGGAACCTCAGTTGACCCAGCGATCGTCGCCCGATCCGCGCTTCTTGAGATAGACCTGGAATTTCCGCTTTGCCCGCTGCAGCTTGTAATCCTGATACCAGGAGGCGAGCGAGGATAGGAAGCCCTGCCGCGGCCGGTAGGTCTTCAAGTAGACGTATCCGAATAGCATGCCACCCAGATGGGCTACGTTACTGACGCCGCCGCCGCTGCCGCCGAAGGAACTCATGAAGGCGATGGCGCCCATGATCATGACGACGTATTTTGTCTTGATGGGAAAGAGGAAGTAAATCAATATTTCGCGGTCCGGATAGATCATTCCGAAAGCGAGAAGCAGGCCATAGATCGCCCCGGAAGCGCCGATGGTGAAGGTGTTCAAATGATCGCCGCTGAAGATAAGATTGGCGGCCACGACGCAGAAACCGGCTCCGATTCCGCAGAGGAAGTAGTAGTTGAGAAACCGGCGGGCGCCCCACAACTGTTCTAGATCGCGGCCAAGCATCCACAGGAAAAGCATGTTGAAAAAGATATGGCCGAATCCGCGAGGGTCGTGCAGGAACATGTAGGAGACGAACTGCCAGATGGCGAAATGGTGCACCACGTCTTGGGGAATAAGCCCGAAGGGGTGGAACAACCAGGCGTAACCGGCAATCACGGAAAAATAGTAGACGATGAATAAACTGATGTTACTGATGAGCAGCCATTTCACTCCCGTAGAGAAGAATCCGGAATAGGAAAAGCCGCTTCTGCGGGGTCTGGTGCGGTAGGACATGCTCGACGTCGATCGTTAATTCCAGAGTATCAGAAGCCGCCAGGATTTCTCAGGGAACTTTTGGCGCGAGGTGCGTGGCGGTGACTTGCATTGCGATGGCTAACGCGAGCCAAACCTGGCTGTGAGAAAATAGACCGCTGGGGATGAAAAAGCCGCCGGTCCAATTGAGATCGGCGCCCAGCCGCCATACCGAAAGAACGTAGGCGACCAGCGCCACCGGTTTCAGCAGGTAACCGAGCAGCGGAGCCATTTGATGAGTGTTGCTCTTGAAGGCCTGGACTAAACCGGGAGCGCCGGCGGGAATCATTCTACCTAACATATATTGACCCTTGCTGCGACTTTAGATGCGGCGAGCGGCCTATTAGTTTCCGGTTTACTTTTAGAGAGTGGCGGCGTCAATGCTGGAATAGCGGCGCCGGGCGGCGTAGCGGTTTAAAAAAGTGGATACTACCTGCATGCCGGCGCCGAGGGCCAACCAGACCTGCCAGTGAGAAAACAAACCTTGCGAGATGGCGAACTGCCCGGTGAGATTCAAATCGGCGCCGAGGCGCCAGCCGCCCAATACGAATGCCATTACCGATACCGGGCCGAGAAGCGCCGCGGTGCCGCGCGCCAGTTGCCAGTTAAAGCTGTGAGCTTTCCGGAGCGATACGGCGTAGTTGATTTTGACCCGGACTTGCATAGCAAACTTCTGTACTAGTATATCGGCAACTGCGATAAAGTGTAGCGAGAAAGTATTCACAAAAGAGGGATTGGAAAGGAGACTATGCGGAGAGTTCAAACTGCGGTCATTGGGGCCGGATTCATGGGCCGGGTGCATTCGGAAGCGATCCGGCGGGTGCCGAATGTGGACCTGGTTGCGGTTGCGGCGGCAACAGACGCCGAAGCGGCGGCGTTCGGGGAGAGCATCGGGCTGTCGCGGACTAGCGGAGACTACCGGACACTGTTGGCCGATCCGGGAATTGACGCAGTCCACGTCTGTACGCCGAATGCGCTGCACTTCCCGGTGGCGAAAGCGGCTCTTGAAGCCGGCAAGGCTGTGCTGTGCGAGAAGCCGCTGACGTTGTCGGTTGCCGAGGCGCGGGAGTTGGTGGAACTGGCCGCGGC
>JANXXV010000805.1 GCA_025350445.1 Bryobacteraceae bacterium
GGGACAAGTGGCGATCGGCGCGATTTCGGAAGCGGACCGGCATAACATTCGCGGCGAGCACATTTCGGTGGATACGATTCCGCTGGTGGGCGAGCAAGCGCTGGCCGATGCGGTGAGGGCTGTGCCGAATCTGCCGCGCGCGCGGGCACTGGTTCTGGCGGGTTCGCTGATGGGTGGCGACATTGACGAAGCGGTGCTGGAAGTACGCGCGCAAGGATTGCTGGTGATCAGCCTGAACATGGCGGGCAGCGTCCCGGATGCGGCCGACCTGGTGGTGACGGACCCGGTGCAGGCGGGCGTGATGGCGGTGATGGCCGTAGCGGACACGGCGAAATTTAACGTCCAGAGATTGACCCGGCGCATCTTCTAAAGTCAAACATGACTGTGTCAATTGTCATCCCGGTGCTGAATGAAGAACGAAGTCTCGGGGTAACGCTCAACGCGGTTCCGGCAGGGGTCGAAATCATTGTCGTAGACGGGGATAGTACGGATGGCACGGTGCGTGTGGCCGAAAGCCGCGGGGTTCGCGTCATCCGTAGTGCGCGCGGGCGCGGGGCGCAGATGGACGCCGGCGCCCGGGCATCGGACGGCGGGGCCATCTGGTTCCTACATGCCGATTCGGTTCCCTGCGGCGACGCATTGGATCGGATTCGGGAAGCGCTCAGCGATCCAGGTGTCGCGGCGGGAAACTTTGCGCTGCGTTTCGACGGCGCCAGCTTCGGGGCGCGATTTCTGAACCGCCTATATCCGATGCTGTCGGGGATTGGCCTGCGGTACGGCGACTCCGGGATTTTTGTGCGGCGGGCGGCGTATGAACGAGCCGGTGGATTCGCCGCCTATCCGATTTTCGAAGACTTGGACCTATTGCGGCGGTTAAAGCCGGAAGGGCGGTTTGTTACGCTTCCCGGGCCACTGCGCACCTCGTCACGGCGCTTGGAGGGCCGGAATTTCGCTCTGGTTTTCGGAACCTGGGTTATCATGCAGATCTTCTACTGGGCGGGGATAAATCCATGGCGGTTGGGGCGGCTGTACAAGCCCATCCGCTAGTCGACCCTGAGACCGAACTCTCTGAGTAGATCGGTTTTCAGCGAGTTTCCGTAAAGGCGAATCCAATATTGGCCGGCCGGGAGCCGCTCTCCGATAGCAATATTTAGCCTTGAGGAGATGGGTTCGTTCGTGTAATTCCGGAGGATTCCGCCGCTGCTGTCAACCAGTTCAATTGTATAAAGGGGCGACACGGGTAGCTCAGTGACGTCCAATTGCAGATCGATTGGCGTATTCGCCTTGGCATGCGGAACGGTGGATTCCGAGCCGCGGACGGTGCTCAAGGTTAAATGTTGCGGCGTAGAGGGGGCGAATGGCAAAAAGCTGAAGAGCACCACAGCAGCGGCTACGGCCGAAACGCCCGCCCAGGCCGAGCGGGGGTGGAAGGTGAAGACAGAGAGAAATCGATCCCAAGCCGTCGGCGGGTCATCCTTTGACAACTTGGCGGCTTCACGGACCGCGTTAATGAAATTGTCCATTTTTTCGACGTGTTCCTGGCATCTGGCACACAGCAGGAGATGCTCTTCCACCGAAGCAAATTCCGATTCAGCCAACTTGCTCATTGAGTAACTTTCGATCTTTTCTTCCGATAAGTGGGAACTATCCATAGTCTCTCCAGGACCCGAGCGGCTCTAGTACCAGTGCCGCCAGCTCTCAGTAACTTTAGTGGGACGCGCTAACCATTGTTCTCAAGAAATTTGAGCTAATCGCCTTTTTTTGTAATTTTCTTTTGCCCAGCTCGCCAAAGCGCGCCTTTGCACGAGACTTCAGGAGACGGAACTGCGTTTCACTGAGGTTCATATCGGCACAGATCTGCTCTTGGGTTTGTTCGTGCAAATAGAATCGAGTCAAGATGTCGCGATCGCGGGTGGACATGCTACGCAGCACCTGGATCATTAGGGCCTCGTTCTGCCGGCCGATGGCTTTTTCCTCCGGATTGCGCTTGGCGTCGGCCACCACCACTCCCGATTCCATGTCCGTCTGCTCACGCCGTGTCTGCACCGCCTCATCTATATAAGAGGCTACCTGGCGGCGTACTACGGTGCGGACAAAGCCCATCAGGCGATCCGGTTCCCGAAGATCTCCGCGGCGGATGGCCTGGACCACAATCAAGAAGGTATCGTGCACCTTGTCGTCCAATTCCTGTGGCCCCAACTGCCGGCAGAGATAAAAACGTATCCCTTTTGAGAACAGACGGTATAACTCCGTCATGCCATCTTCGCCGCCAATTCTGATTCTTTCTACCAATGAAACCCAATCCGTGGACGAAGTCGCGTCACCAGGTTCGGATTCAGACCCGGAACTTAGAGGTTCAGGTGGAGGCGCACTATTCATCCCGCCTGTATCTTGCGCCATATCCGGATCAACAGTCAACATTCATCAGTCCTTTCCAACTACGAAGAAGGCAGCCCAGAACTTCGGCTCGGCACGCCAGCCGCCCAACCGGAGCATTCCAACCTGTGCAGTTTGCAAAGCATCGGCGGCGGATGCGGAAGACAGTCCGAGCGTTGTCGGGCGGAGGGACTGGTAGAACGTTTGAAACAGCGGGCCGCTGTCGTCCGGCGTGGGCCACTGGCTGGCAATCGCGGTACGGGCGCCCGCCAGCAACCACGCTCGGGTGAGGCCGAACAGACCAGCGCCGGGGAGTGCTTTCCCCGTTCCGGAGCTGCAACCGCTGAGCACTACTAAACCTAACGGATAACGCCAGTTGGAGATTTCGCTGATGGTGAGAAAGTCGGGTTGGCCCGAGGCGTCGAGCCCGATGGCGATCAGCGCTTCTTCCGGTTGATTGAGCGGCTGGACGATGTGAGTGGCAAAGTGCGCCACGGCTGGACCGGCCTGCAGATTCCGCGCGATTTGGGTTCGTTGGCACAATTTCCCTTGGAGCAGGATAGGCGGCTGGACATCGGCTTGCCGACGCGCGCGGCTCTGTTTCCAAGTGGCGGCGGAAACCTGCACTTCGAGGCCGCTGCCTGCGAGGCGGGTGAATTCGGGGGCGGTTGAAGTTGGGTTTGTTTGTGCAAAATGGAACAGGGATCGCCAGGAGAAGGATTTCCCCGAGGCCGACTGCCGGCGCGAATCCGCGGCGTTGTATATTGGATCGCCTACCCCCAGAAAAGGCCCGGCGGGTGAGCTTCGCTGTGGCAGCCGCAACATTTCCGCCGATGGGAGCACGCGGAGCGAGTTGCGTTCGATCAGGTAGGCCGCGGGTCCCGATCCGACAGAGGTAACCAGAGCCGGCGCGGGCATTGCGAACAGCGTGTCGTCCAGGATGAGCAGCCAATGCTTCTTGCTGATTACATGCCGCTTGACGGCACCGAAGAGAGTGGTGTAGAGTTCCTGACCCTGGGCCTTGGCGCCGGGTGCGCCGGTGCGCACGGCCTCCTGAAAGCCGCGAACCAAACTCGAGATCCGCGCACGCCGCGGCAGGGTGTAGACCTCGAATCCTTGTTGCGTAAATACCCAAGCGTATGATTCCGATTCTCCTAGGTGAAAACTGATAAGGGCTTCTTCTTCAGTGATAAGGCCCTGAATAGGTGTTAGTGATTTAACTGACCCAGAGTTCTCATTTATCCTATGAGAATAAGTACTGGACAACACGGCGGCGGGTACTTCCAACTGGGATTCGATCTGGGCTACCTGGAGGCGGAGGCGCTGGAGGGCGGCCAGTTGTGGTGCTGAATTATTACGGAACAGAACGATTTCGGCCCGGCGCAACTCTTCCAGAGTTTGCCAATATTCAGGGGGAAGCTTTTTCCTGGCTTTGAGCCTATCCCGGAAGCTGACGGCACGATTCTCTTCCGCGGCCAGAAACATCTTGTACGCCAACGCGGGAGAGTTGTTTTGAGCGTGGAGTTTCATGCCGGTTTCGATGTAATCGGCATAGAGGTCCTGTAGAGTGACTTCAGCGCCGGTTCGAGAGGCATCCGTAGACACGACTTCGAGCCGCCATTCGTTTGCCAGGGCTATTGCGGTTTCAAACTCGGCAAGCGCTGCCTTAAGGTCTCCGCCGGCCGCTCGGGCGCGGCCGAGATACTCATAGAAGACCATGACCGGGAAACCAATTGGTTGACGCCGGGCGACTGCGATACCTCTCTCCAGGAATCGAATCGCGGATTGCCAGTCTCCCTGAGCCAAGCGAAGCCTTCCCAATTCCAGATAGGAATTTGCCGGACCGCCTGCCTTGGCGATCCTCCGTAGGTAGAAAGCACGCGTGTAGGCGTGATCGGCTGCCGCGAGTTCCCGGCGCACCAGGTGATGATGGCCGAGCCCACTCCATGCCTCGACGCTGGATGTGGAATCTGCAAGATCGTCCGCGGCGGCGATGGCGGCGGCGAAGTAGCGCTCAGCCTCAGCGGCATATCCTTGCTTACTTTTTGCATTCGCCAGATTGATCAGCACGTGCGGAAGGTTGTTTTCGAGCTCGCCCCAGGGCATGGAGGCGAGAGCCTCCTGCATGGACTGAGAAGCGGAAGCCAGGTCGCCCATGCGGCTGTAGGCGGTATAGAGGCCGATGGAAACCAATGCGACGGTTCCCCAGTCCGCGGAGGTGGCCGCGAGCTTGCGGGCCTCCAAATACTCGGCGACCGCCGACTGGTATTCGGTGGTTAGTAAGTGGCAATTGCCGAGACCATGAAGAAATCTGGCTTTTGCGCGAAGTTGATGGCGCGCGGTTGAAAGGGTCAGCCCTTTGCGGTAAACAGCGGCAGCGTGGACGAAGTCCCGGGCGGCAAATAGCTTGTTCGCCGAGAGGATGAGCTCACGAAATTCTGGTGGAGTTACCGGGGGCGCGGAAGTTTTGGGCGGAGATTTACGGATGGTTCCGACGGTTGAAACAGAT
Source organism: Bryobacteraceae bacterium (assembly GCA_025350445.1). The sequence continues at coordinate 4,886 of JANXXV010000805.1, forward strand.
AAAGCAAGCAATACAACCAATGAGAAAACGCGCATGACCCGATTCTCCGGACATGATGGCCGGATACCTCTGGAGTTCCTAAAAGTATCCCGAAGGAATACTTCTAGGAAGCATACCAGATGAGCCTCACGATGGAGATTCTCCTAATTTGTGGATGGGATTGAATGCGCCTGTGTAACGCATGGTGGTCTTTACGACCAGATTAGAGCCACAGTAAGAAAGTGGGAATCGGCAGCGGTGGATATGGCATTTCGTCCATGTTAGCAATGCTCCTTTCGCCGAGTAATTTGAGTTAAAGCGTCTCGGCTGATTCGAGATTAGGTGGGGGGAGGGTAAGCCGGGAAAAACTTTCCCGCTAAACGACTGAAAACGTTATGTCGATTTTTGAAAAGACTTGTGAACGTAAAAGTTTGCACCGTCAGGGCGGCGGGTAAGTGCCGATGGAGCGGAATCGCGATGCTGAAAAAGCACTCGATTTCCAGGCTTTTGGCGCGGTGAACTGTCGTATCGAAGTCGTCGCCTGCTTTCGCCGGGGCAAGGGGATTTTGCGCGCTTGCCGCGCGCCTTGCGGTTAGGCGAGGCTGTGGTATGACTGCCGTGGTTAAGGCTGAAGGAATTCAAGCGGAAGCAGCGTTCCTTTATCTGGTAGGCGGTAGCTTCTAGCATCACGACAGGGTGAATTGCAGGTCTTGGGCCATGATTGCGGCGTGGCGCGGCGGCGCAACTTCGGAGTTTATTTTTGTTTTGAATACAGCTAGTTGGAGGGTACCGGGAGCTACTTTGCGGCTGTCCCGGTCATTTCCGCCGCCGTTCCAAAATGAATCACCAGTTCCGTTCCAATACCAGGGCGGCACTTGACTGTTTCATTCCGACTTCTGCAATTCGCGGCTAGTTCCGGGCGAAAGGGATAAATGGCTGATGTTGTCCTTCGGAGGAGATGCGGTACTTCGGCAGGGACGGAGGAGGCCGGAAGCGAGGGTTTGCTCCGAAAACTGCTCCCCGATTTTGGGCGGCCCGGCCCGCGCGTGGCATGGCCCGGGATTTGCAGCGGCGGAACGAGGGCGTTCCGCCGCAGACCGGGAGGTCTGCCCCACCCTGGTGGATCTTGAGGACAATTCACTTTTCGTGACTCGCGGGCGGCCTGCCTCGCGGCCCATGCGCGTTTGCTCCAAAACTGCTCCCCGATTTTGGGCTGCCCGGCCCGCGCGTGGCCTGGCCTGGGATTTGCAGCGGCGGAACGAGGGCGTTCCGCGCAGACCGGGGGTCTGCCCCACCCTGGTGGATCTTGAGGACAATTCACTTTTCGTGACCCGCGGGCGGCCTGCCTCGCGGCCCATGCGCGTTTGCTCCAAAACTGCTCCCC
>JANXXV010000861.1 GCA_025350445.1 Bryobacteraceae bacterium
CCGCGAAGGTAGCAGATGCCCTTCACGATGCGGGCGCCGCTGTCTTCGGGCAGACCGAAATTACCGGCGCTCCAGAAGTCGATGGCCACATCGGTTACGGGGTTCGGGATGCCGCGCTTGCGCATTGCCGCCTGCCATTGAGAATTGGAGCGGAGTACTTGGTCCGCCAGAAAGGAATCTTCGCCCGAGACCGCGGGTTGGGCCCCGGGGATTTTTGTATAAGCGGTGAGTTTAGCGGAAGCGATTCCGATAACGGCCTCATAAGTTGCATTGGCCGCGCGGTCGTAGACAACCACGGCCGCTTCACGCACGGTCGGGCGGCCGCCCAGGACCGCGTACTTGTCTGGTTCCTTGAGCGCGATCTGCGCGATCATGTGATCCGGTTGCAGCTTACCGGCGCTCCGCAGCACGCCCATCGCCGTTTCCATCTCCTGGACATCCAGCGGATCGAGCGGATGGGTGGCCGCGGTTGCGGCGCCGCAAAAAAGTGGCGGCGCAATAGTTACGAGTAGACTGAAACAGTGTCTGACCGCAAATTGACAGCTCACGTGAAAGCCGCCGGTTGAGCAGCTAAATTGAGTCCAAAGGTTTTGGACCAGGTGCTGGCGAAGATTCCCCGCGTGAAGAACGGAAATGTTCTGGTAGGCTTCGATACGTCCGACGATGCGGGTGTATTCAGACTCACGCCGGAGTGTGCGCTAGTGCAGACGGTCGATTTTTTAACACCCATCGTCGATGATCCCTATACTTACGGCGCCATCGCCGCGGCTAACGCATTGAGTGACGTTTACGCCATGGGGGGCGTGCCGATCACCGCTCTTTCGATTCTTGCATACCCGGGCAAAGGGGATCTGGACGATCTGGTGCGGATTCTTGCCGGCGGCGCCGATAAAATCCACGAGGCCGGATGCGTGATTCTGGGCGGCCACAGCGTGAACGACGACGAGATCAAATTCGGTTATTCGATCACCGGAACGGTTCATCCCGAGCGCGTGCTGACCAATGCGGGCGCAAGGCCCGGGGACGTCTTGTTATTCACCAAGCGCATCGGTACCGGTGTGATTGCCACGGCGTTGAAGCGGGGCCTTGCGGAGCCGTCGCATGTGGAGGCGTCCATCGCTTCCATGTTGACGCTGAACCGCGGCTCTTGTGAAGCTATGCTGGGCGTTACGGTACACGCTTGCACTGACGCCAGCGGGTTCGGATTGCTGGGTCACGCGCGCGAGATGGCCGCCGCGAGCAAGGTGACGCTGGAGATCGATGCAAGCCTGGTGCGGTTTCTGCCGGGGGCGCTGCAATACGCGCGTGCCGGCGCGATTCCGATGGGACTCAAGAACAACAGGGAGTTCGCCGGACCGTCCGTGAGATTCGACCGTGTGCTTCCGCCGGGTGTGGAGGACCTGCTATTCGACCCGCAGACTTCCGGCGGTCTCTTGATCTCGCTGCCGCCGACGGACGCGGCCGCGCTGGAATCACAAGAGATTTACCGGATCGGCCGGGTTCGCCAAGACCGGGACAAGGCGATCGTGATCGTGTAACGAAAAGCGCAATCTTCATTGCCTTGGATGCAGAGACCGCGGGTGAGGCCCGCAGGCGCGGTTTCGAGAGATCAGCAGTGCGTGGCCACTCTGGCGGCGGCACTGCGGAACGGCGCGGACTATCCGGCGTTCGGGCGGCAGCTCACGCGCACGCTCGCCCGGCGTGCTGAAGTGGAGAAGACTTTTGAGGAGAACGGCCGGCGTTCGGCAGAGCGCTCGGTTTTGACCGGATCCCGGACATTCGCCGATCCGAATGTGGTCTAATCATTATTTTATGAAAATGTTCATATTGCGGCCAACCACCTTTTTCGCCTACGCGATTAGCTGGTGTTTCACATCGTTCGTCACCGGCGCCGGCGCGCAGGTTTCAAGCCCGGCGCTTGCCGGCGAGACGCGAATGTTTAGCAATTACGATCCACTCAAACCGGTGGTTGGCCCGCGCGTTCCCGATACGCCGCTGGCCTTTACAGTGATTCCGCATCCGCCGCCGATCCCGCTGGCGGAGTATGAGCTGCGCAAATCGACCGTAACGCCCCGCGTGATCACGCCGGGGCCCAGGGGTCCGCAGGTCGTGCAGTCGGACGGATCGCAACCTATTACTTCGCGACAGCCGGTTGCCAGCACGCCAACCATAGGCTTCGAGGGCATTTTTCAGCAGCTCTACCAACCGCCGTCGGCAAACATGGCCGCTGGTCCCGAAGATCTGATTCAGATTATCAATTCAGCGATAGGCCGTTACTCGAAAGCCGGCGTGAAGACAGACGACAAAGGTTTGCCGACATGGTTTGCCGATCTATCTTCCGTGATTTGCAGTAGTGGGGCGGGGAACTGCCTCATCGCCGATCCGTCCATCCGCTACGACCAGTTGCACGGGCACTTCATTCTGACGGCGCAGGCGCGCGATTTCCCAACCCGCAGCAGCTACTTCGTTGTTTCAATATCGAATGGCGCCACGTACGCGGGCGGTTGGAAGAATTGGGCGCTGGACGCCTCATTGGATGGAACCACCGCCAGCGGAAACTGGGCGGACTTCCCGCAAGTAGGCTTCGACAGCTCGGCCGTTTATATTTCGACGCTGATGTTCAGTTGGACTACGAATTCCTTTCTTTACTCCAAGGTCCGAATCTTGAAAAAGTCGGACTTGTACAACCCGGCGACTACCGCGCTTACCTGGCGCGACATCGTCAACCTGAAGCATGAAGACAACACGCTGGCATCCACGCTGCAGCCGGTGCACGTGCGGGGCAGAGTGGGCGTGGGACCTCCGGGAGCGTATCTGGTTTCCGCGTCCGACACGCCGCTGGCGGACTTCTTCAGCCTGTTCCAGATTAACAATCCGGCTGGCGCGAATCCCACTGTGACGCGCACCACCATCAGGGGCGCCTGGCCTTACAGTTACCCCGCGCCGGCGCCGCAACTCGGCTCGGGATTGTTGCTCGATACCGGACAATCGAGCATTCTGAAAGCGGTATACCGCGAGGGCATTATTTACGCCGCGCAGAATGCCAAGCTTGTCGATGAACCGGACACGGTTGTGTACAGCCGCATCGACGCGGCTGCGGGAAAGATCACTTTGCAAAGCAAGTGGGTGAACGGCAACTTCTTCTATCCCGCCTTCGACGTTCCGGCCAGCGTGGGCCCCGGCAACGCGATACCGGACACACTGGTTGTTGGGACGACTACCGGTCCGCTGGGGCAACTGACGAATCCCGGCCTTCGGAACTCGAAGGCGGGTGAGGATACCTTCGACGTTTTCACCGGCAATCCTACGCGGTGGGGCGACTATTTCGGCGGCGCGGTGGATCCGGTAAACGGCGGTTTGTGGACGTTTGGG
>JANXXV010000891.1 GCA_025350445.1 Bryobacteraceae bacterium
AAGACCTACTCGGTTCGGATCGACGGCCCGGAAGCGGCCGCCGACATGCTTCCCCAGGCGCGCCGGCTGGCCCAAGCCATGAAGGACGCGGGGCGACCGATCACGATGGCGGAGTGCTCGGCCCTCTTGCAGACGAAGAAGGCCAGTGCCAGGCCCGAGAAGATCGTGTCGTGGTACTTTGCCCGCGTCGTCCGGCCGGCTGGAATTCTGGTCGAGTCGCGCGAAGGCCGGAGCGCGTAATGTCAACTGCAGAACTCTGCCTGTCGCCCGCGGTCCACGATCCGCTGGAGTCCATAATGCGGATGGTCCTCGACTCGGTCACGGCTGAGAACACGAAGATCGCCGTCGCTGCTGGAGTCCAGGGGGTAATCCCCTGCGACCGTCAACGCCAAGCTCTCGCCCATCCGCAAGCTCGCGCTGGAGGCGGCTGACAACCAGATGCTGCCGCCCGAGGTGGCGACCGCCATCGGACGTGTGCGAGGCGCACCGAGGCAGGGGACGCGGTTCGGCCACTGGCTGAGCAAGGAGGACGTGAAGCGGCTCCTCGAAGCTCCGCTGGACGGGACCTTGCGCGGCCTCCGGGACCGGGCTCTGCTGGCTGTCGCCATCGGCTGCGGGCTCAGGCGCGCCGAGATGATCTCCCTCACGTTCGAGCACGTCGCCGTCGCCGAGGGACGGTTCGTCATCGCGGACCTCGTGGGCAAGGGCGGCCGGATCCGGACGGTGGTCGTCCCGACGTTCACGAAGTCGGCAATCGACCGCTGGGCCGAGGCGGCGGGGATCTCCGCAGGCCGGGTGTTCCGCCCGGTGAAGTGCAGCGGAGCGGTGGCGGGGGAGAGGCTGAGCGCGCAGACGGTGACCAGGGCCGTCCTCGACAACGCGAAGCGGGCGGGGGTCGGGAAGCTGGCTCCCCACGACCTGCGCCGCACCCACGCCAAGCTGGCCCACAAGGCCGGGTGCCCGGTCGAGGAGATCAAGGCTGGCCTCGGTCACAGCAGAGCGGAACATGTCTCACTCGGGCTCTCCGAGTTGGCGCGGGCGTTAACCAACTCAGAGAAGCGAAAACAGAGACGCGGAGAACAGGCGGCGAGAGGGTGTGGAACTGGGGCAAGATTGGCGGGCCGACCACGACGTGATCGAAACGGAGAGACGAACGGAGACGGAAGTTATTCGAAAGACTACGGTAAGGCCAAGGGGTGGGGCGTCAACCAACGGGCAGGCGAATCGGTGGAATTAGACAATTTGGCTCCTCAGGTAGGATTCGAACCTACAACCCTTCGGTTAACAGCCGAATGCTCTACCATTGAGCTACTGAGGAGCAAGATGGCGGGACCCCTTTATTACACCAGAGCGTCGTGTCCGTGTCAAACTTCTTGGTGTCTCCGTTATAGAATCGAAGTGCTCCTTCGAACCTTTATGCCGGAGCGGGCCATCAAAAGGTAGATCCATGAAATTGAGACTGCTCGCCGGCCTTTCGTTGGCTGCGGCCTTGATGGGCCAGGGCCCGAAGTCCCCACCTCTTCGCCTTAAGAAATCCATCCTGTTGCCCGGGGTAAACGACCGGATGGGACACTTGGCCGTAGACCTCACAAACCAACGGATCTTCATTGCGGCGACTGGAAATAAGTCGATCGAAGCGATCGATCTGAAATCGGGGAAGTTCATCGGCTCGGCGACAGGGCTCAAAGCTCCGCAGGGTATCATCTATCACGGAGAATCGAATCGCATCGTCGTGGCAAACCGCGACGACGGCACCATCAAATTCCTGGATGGGTCCTCGTTCCAAATGCTGGCAGCCTCCAACAAATTCACCAATGCCGACATCGTTCGCTACGACGCGTCGTCAAAGACGGTAGTGGCCGGATACGGCGATGGCGCGCTGGGTTTCTTCGACCTGAATGGAAAGCAGCTCTCCGAAGTGCGCCGGGGACCGCGCATTCTCGTGAACACTACTACTGCCAGGAAGTGACCATCGTCGACCGCCGGAAAAAGAGCATAGTTCGCTCTTGGCCTCTCAGCAACGTGGCGTCCAACTATGCCGTGGCGCTAGATGAACCTAAAAACGGCAGTTGACTGGCGGCAATTCGGTCAACGTCTTGAGTATCAAGCCGATGCGGGAAAAACAGTTGTCACCAGATTGGTGAGGTGCGGAGCAGTTGCTTTTCGTTACCGCTCGCTGACGCGCGCGGCTCGGTAACGTACTGATTTTACTGAACCGTGACCGTCAGGGAGCGGTAACGAAAAGCTGGGATTACGGCAAAATC
>JANXXV010000996.1 GCA_025350445.1 Bryobacteraceae bacterium
TCCGCGGAATACCGCCGCCGCTTCACCGAAATCCAGAGTGCAAAGCGAATGACGGATCGTGCCGAGACGTTGGGGAATTTCGCGTTATCGGCCGCCGCTGCCCGGGACTGGCCGCGGGCGATCGGACAGTTACAGGAGGCACTCGGGGCGTGCGGGAACTGCCCGGCACAGGGCGATCTTCACAAGAATCTCGGCCTCATCTACGCCCGTTCCGGAGAAGTGGAGAAGGGCATCCGCGAGCTGAAGTTGGCGAAAGAGCTAAAGGCGTCGGATCCCGATATTGCGCGATCGCTGGAGATCTTGACGGCTCAGCCATCAGAGAAATAGAGAAAGTGACCGCATGCGGCAAGAAGGCCCAACCAGCGACAATCTTTCTTCCGGTTAGGTCGTGGATGGCTGCGGCGCGGGCAAGATGATTTTTAACCTTGCGAACGATGGAACCTAAATCCGGCAGTTCGAATTCTGCGGATCGTGCGAAATCGTTGAACCTAAATCCGGCGGTTCGGGCGCAGGTTTCGATTGTTCGCCGTTTTTGTGCCACGAGTTCCAAATGCTTCGCAGCTCATCTTTTGGGTGATAACTGCCGCTGCATGAACCGCTTGCGAATAAACCTAAATCTGGCAGTTCGACTACAGCGGATCGCGCCAAGTCGTTTAGCCTTGGGGTGATAACTGATTTTTTGCAATTGCTTGCGGCCTAACGACCTATCTCATTCTATGTGAAGCCAACTGCCGGCTTTAGGATAAAAGACCTATCCGTTTTGACGTAGTTCAACTGCCGGATGAAATGCGTCATAATCCCAACTGCTTCGCGGTCTACCATTCGGGTGACATCTGATTTTGTTGCAACTGCTTGCGAGTTGAAGATCTGTCCGATTGCGGGCGGTTCCAACTGCCGGGTTTAGGTGGAACGGTCAAAAACGCCAAATGGAGCCAGTCATCGGATTTTCTACTTTTGCGCCGTCCGCAGCGGAGTGCCTTCTCGAATCTCATCGGTAGCGCGCTTGGCAATCTTGTCCCCGGCGCGCAGTTTCCCGGTCACTTCGACAAGGTCGCCGTCAACGGCGCCCTTCTTAACGTCCACCCACTCCGCCCGCCCGCCGTGCTCGCGGATTACAAATGTCCGCTCGGTGGTTGTGACCACGGCCGTGCGGGGGACAACCAGGGCGGGGCTGGATCTCTGAATGGGCCACTTCACCGTTGGGTACATTCCCGGTGACAGCAAGCCACTATCATTCCTCACGTCCAACTCAACGGCCATAGTCCGCGATTTTGGATCGAGCGCGTGTGAGCTGCGGGCAACGGTTCCCCAGAACGATTGCTCGGGATAGGCAGGAACTCGAAAAACGAGTTTTGCGCCTTTGGTGATCACTCCGGAATCTTCCTCCGGGACGGCCACAACCAACCGGAGCGTCGAAATCTGCTGCAGTGTCAGAAGGGGCGTATCAGCTCCAGGGCCCACCAACGCGCCCGGATGGACGAAGCGTTCAGCTACCACGCCATCGAACGGAGCGGAGATCCGCAAGTAGGATTGGACCTCCTTCAGGGCTTGCACGCTTGCCTCGGCGGAACGGCTGACCTGCTGACGGGATCGAATGAGAGCTTGCCCCGCCTCAACCTGTCTTTGCATCTGTACAAGCTCGTTTTCGGCGATTGCTCCCGGCGTCTGTGACGCCTTTTTTAACCGTTCATAGGTGCTCTGGGTTGCGGCAACCTGAGCTTCGGCCTGCAGGCGATCAGCTTCCGCTGCCTGTACTTTTGACGCCGCTTCGATAACGCGCGCCTCCATTTCCGGCGCGCTCAGTTCGGCCAACAACTGTCCTTTTTTAACGACGCTTCCGCGATCCACCAGGACCCGCTCGACATAGCCGGGAACTCTGGCGTGCAGTGCCGCGCTTAAAAAGGGCTGGAATTCACCGGGTAAGTCGACGGATCGCGAAATTGACTTGGCCGCTACGGCAATCAGCTCAACTTTTTGGGCCCACGCCCGCGGCACCGCGGTGAACACTAATGGGAACAACATAAAGAAACGTCTAGACCGGCTCATAATATTGGCTCGTTGGGTCCATTGGATTCAAAGATGGAGAAGAAGTGGATGCCCCGGATTGAAGAATCGCATATATGGAAGGAAGTATTGTAAGAGTGGCAAAGGTGGATACGATCAGGCCGCCGATCACTGCCCTGCCGAGTGGCGCCGACTGAGCGCCGCCTTCGCCGAAGCCGATTGCCATCGGCACCATGCCGGAAGTCATTGCGGTAGCGGTCATAAGAATCGCGCGAAGACGGCTGCCCGCGCCCTCCCGGGCCGCCGTCAGCAAAGGCGATCCTTCGTGCCGAAAGCGTTCCGCGAATGTCACCAGCAAGATGGAGTTGGCGACAGCAATGCCGATCGCCATAATCGCACCCATGAACGACTGAATGTTGAGGGTTGTGCCCGTCAATCGCAACATCAAGATAACACCGCAGAGCACTGCTGGAATGGTTAACAGGATCGCAACCGCCAGCCGGACCGATTGAAAGTTCGCGGCCAGAAGGAGAAAGATCGTCAGCACGGCGAGGAGCAATCCGATTCTCAATCCGGAGATAGTCTGCTCCAGCGCTGGGATTTGTCCGCGGAAATTCACCGTCACGCCTCGGGGCGGTATTCCTGCCTTAGCCACGGCTGTGCTTAGCTTTTGCGCGGCTTCTCCCAGCGTCAGGCCCTCGAGATTGGCGGTCAGGCTGACGACGCGTTGACCATTGTCCCGTTCAATCAATCCCGGCACCGTTCCGGTCTTCAGCACCGCCACGTCGTCCAGCCGCGTTTCGGCGCGGCCGGCCAGCATCACCGGAATGCTGCCGAGTTGATCGATGCCTTGCATCCGGTTCTGCGGCAGTTCCACCTGAATCTGAAATGCATTTCCGGTGTTTGGGTCCCGCCAAAAATTCGGCTGCGTGAATCGCGAGGACGACGTAGCCGGCACCACGGATCTAACCACGTCCGCCATTGTTAGGCCGAATTGCCCCGCGCGTTCGCGGTCGACGACGATATCCACTGTGGGGTAGTTGATCTCCTGCGCGAACTGAAGATCGCGTAAGAAGGAGAGTGAATCCATCTGGGCTTGTACTTTCCGCGCGAAGGCGTAGTCGTCTTGCAAATTGGCGCCCAGCACGGCTACCTCGATCGGTGTAGGCGATCCGAAGCTCATCACCTGGCTGATAATGTCCCCGGCCTCAAAGGAGATGCGCGTTCCGGGCAACTCCTTCGCCAAGTTAGAGCGCAGCCGCTCGCGAAGCGCCTCTCCTCTGGGGGCGCCGGGCTTCAACGCGACCTGGATGATTGCCTCCTGCGGACCGCTGGTGAACAAGTGAATCA
>JANXXV010001019.1 GCA_025350445.1 Bryobacteraceae bacterium
CATCCTTGCAATTCAGCAGGGCGTCCCACAACAGCTGCTTCGGAATGGGGCTGTCGCCTGCCTCGCCGGGCCTGGCCAGGCGGCCGGGTTGACCGTTCGCGGCACCGGGGCGGTTCATCTCGCCAAATGAAACCGCATAAGGGTTCACCAGGCGATGCCTCAGATCTTCCAATTGCTTCGGTCCCTCCTTGGCGCTGAACGGGATTGCGGCGTAGGCGTTTTTCTGATGCAGTACGGCTCCGGCCGGAACGTCTTTACCCGGCAGCGGATAGCGGCTCCAGACGTGGCCGTGCCAGCGATAAAACATCATCGGCGCGGCATTATGCTTCAGCGTGGGCAGGCCTTCGGCACGGTGTTCGAGAAACAACGCGACGAAGGAATCCTTACTCTCCTCATTGCAAAACCCGATTGCCCAGACATCGTCTTTCAACTTCGGATCGACAGGCCCGGTGCGCAGCTTACCATCCGGCCCCATCCAAAGAATGTTAGTGAAAGACTGTCCGGAGAACACCCACTCATCGTCTCGCAGGGCTTCAATTTCGACGTCCTTTACGGCCGTCATGGAACCGATTTTGTGAAACCACGGCAGGCCGGCGTAGAAGCGGTATTCGACATCCACATGGATCCGCGCCGGAGAAAAGACGGGATGGACGGGCGAATACGGAAAGCCCCAACGGCGGATGGATGTGCAGAGCGGGCCGCGAACCACTTCATAATCGGGGCAAGACTCCCACAAGGTGATGCGCATCTTTTGCATTTTGCCTGAGGTCACGTAGTCGTGCGCCCAATCGATGCCCGGGGGTTCGCCGTGGCCTTCGCCGCCCGCGAAAAGCTCCAGTCCGTGTTCCCGCTTGATGGTGAGCCGTTCCAACTGGCCCATCTGGCGCGAGAGTGACGCACGGAAGAAGTCGTTTTCAATATCGAGCGCAAAACCATCGCCGCGCGTTTCCAGATCGGTGGGATATTGGGGAAGTTCGGCGTCGGGATTCCCGTAAAGGATGAGGTAGGTCTGGCGCAGGTGGGCGGCCCCGGAGGCGAGGATCAGCACTTGGCAAGAGCGCTGCTGCCCGCGGAGCACTTCGCCGTACACCTGGCACGGAACTTCACACAGGTGCCCGCCGGCAAGACGCGCCACGCGGACCTCCCGTCCAAGCGAATCGCTGTGTTCCGCGGGAACGCTGAGGGTCAGTTCCACCGGTTCGGGCGGTCGCGGCTGTCCCACCGTTTCATCCAGCACCATTACCTGAAAGTGTTTCCACCCTTGTGCCCACGCGCGCCAGGGGGCAGGCAGTGAGCTTACTGTTTCCTGCCGGCTGGACCCGGCAGCCGGGTTTCGGAAGATCTGCTCGTCCGATTGCGCCTGAATGGCGGTGTTGCGCAAGGAATGAGCCAGGGCCCGTGCCAGCCGGAAGTCTTTGCGCTTCCAGGCAGCGTCCAGCATCTTCATCTTTTCTTCAAAGCTGTCGGTTCGATCCCAATAGCTGGATTCGATCATAAGTTTTCCGTTGGAATGCGGTTGATTAATTGTACAGAGCTAGTATACTCAGTCAGCTTACCCGGAGGTCTGTTTTGTCTACTCGAATTTTCACATTCACAAACCGGCATTCACTGGTTCTGATTTTCTCATTTTTCTGCGCGTTCACACTCCGTGCGCAAACGACAGCGACCGAAATCCTAGGCCTGGTAAAAGACTCCTCCGGCGCAGTCTTACCAGGGGCGGCAATCACCATCACGCGTGTGGCTACCGGCCTGAGCCTGACAAAGTCCACCGATCAAACGGGCGAGTTTGCTTTCCCGCTGCTTGAAATTGGCCAGTACACCGTGCGCGCGGAGATGCAGGGATTCCGTTCCCAAACGGTGACTGGACTCAAGCTGGAAACGCAGCAGAAAGCCCGCGTCGATTTCACCATGGAGGTGGGTAACGTCACTGAATCTGTTGAGGTGGTTGCTTCCGGTGCGGTGCTTGAAACCGAAAGTGCGACCGTCGGCCAGGTGATCGAAAACAAGCGCATCTCCGATCTGCCGTTGAATGGCCGCAACCTCATTCACCTTGCCGCCATGGTTCCCGGTGTGCAATACGGCAGCCGCAGCGGCGGTGCGGATGGCCAGGGCGGCTTCCCGATTCCCGGCGGCGGAATGTCAATCATTTCCAACGGCCAGCGGGAAGTGCACCAAAGCATTACGCTGGATGGCGTAGAATCCATCACGCCGCTTTACAACATTTCCAGCTTCACCCCTTCGATTGATGCCGTGGAGGAGTTCAAGGTACAGACCGGAACCTACTCGGCGGAGTTTGGGCAAAGCTCTGGCGGGCGCGTGGAAATATCGCTCAAGACGGGGACAAACGCATTTCACGGAACCGGTTGGGAGTTCATCCGCAACGACTTCCTGGACGCTGAAAATTATTTCCTGAACTTCGAACGGCCGGCCAGCGCGGGACGCCTCAAGAAGGACCGGCTCCGCCGCAATCAGTTCGGCGGATTTGTCAGCGGACCCATCATCAAGAACCGCACTTTCTGGTCGTTCAATTATGAGGAGCGGCGGCAGACCCAGGAAAGCATCTCCACCGCCTGGTTCCCCAGCCAGGACTTTCGCGGCGGCGATTTCACGCGCCTGCTGAATCCACCCATCAATCCCGCTACCGGCAAATCCGTGCGCGCGCCCATCATCATCTACGATCCGCTCACCGGGGTGCCTTTTAGTGGGAATGTCATTCCGGCCTCGCGGCTGCACAAAGGCGCGTTGAACGTAATCAACAAGTACCTTCCGCTGCCGGACTTCCAGCAACTGGACCCGCTGGATTTCACCGCCAGCCGCGCCATCCCCAGCATCATTGGCGCCCGGCAATATTTCGGTCGCGTGGATCACTACCTTACGAGCAAGGATAAAGTATTCGGACGATTCGCCCTGGATAAATCCAAGTGGCAGGCCAATCAGATCAATCCGAATTTTCCGGAAGACCGGTACTCGGACGCCTACAACGTCGCCACGCAATGGATCCACACGTTCAGCGCAAATGTGCTGCACGAATTTCGCTTCGGCATAAACAACTGGGGCGACAACTACCTGAACCCCCGTTCCAATTCAAACTTCGACGTGGACACGCTGGGAATCGGCCAGTTCCGCGTGGCCGGTGACGGGAACCGCAAGTTCACGCCCGCGGAAACAGGCATCCCGGGAATCGGCTTTACCATCGGCGATTCCAACGGCCGTACCGACGATACGTACAGCTACCAGTTGGCCGACAATCTTTCGGTGATCCGCGGCAAGCACTCACTGAAGACCGGTCTGCTTATCGTTCATGCAGCAATGGACCGGCGCGCCGCCAATTTGACTCGTGGAGCGTTGAGTTTTTCCCCTAATGAGAGCGGGCTCGATTTCGCTTCGCTCCTGCTGGGCTATCCAACGCGCGCGCAGACGGCGGAAGGTTACCCGTCGGTCAACATGCGCTCCCGGCGAATAGGCGCTTATGTCACCGACGAATGGAGGGTCACCTCCAATTTGACGGTCTCCGCCGGACTCCGCTTCGACTACATGGGCAACCCGTACGATCTGCTGGGGCACGTGCGCACGGTCAGCCTGGAACGCACGTACAACGCGCCGACGGGGCAGATCCCGACGCTGTTTCCAGCTGTTGAATCGGCTGACGCCAAGCAGAAGTTCTGGAAGCAGGTGGCGCCCTTCTGGCAGCCGCGCCTGGGCATAGCCTACCGTCCCGGCCCGAAGTGGGTAATCCGCACTGGAGCAGGACAGTACACCAGTCCGCAGCACTTTGTTCAGATCAGCACCGCCAATCTGATGCCGCCGCTATCCGGTTTTCAGCAGTACGATTCTGTCACCGATCCGGTGGCGGGCTCACCAGCGCGGCGCTTCCGCGCAGGTCAGCCCATCCTGACTTTGGATGATCCATTTAGTGGAAACGTTGCCAACCCTCCCATTAGCGTGTGGCGTCTGGAACCGGACCGCCAGGAGCGCGACGTCTGGCAATGGAGCTTCGACATTCAGCGCGAACTTCCGGGTTCCATGTCGCTGACCGTTGGTTACGTAGGCAGCAAAACCAGCCATTCCGCCAACTCGTATGAGAACTACAACGGCGCCTTGCCCTCGCCCGATACCAACTTCCAGGCGCGGCGGCCGGTGCAACAATTCTACGATCCTTCGCAGCCCCAGAAAGGCATTCAAACGCTGGGCCGGATTTTCGCGTTCGATTCTTATTCCAACCAGCACTATCACGGTCTGCAGACCAAACTCGAACGCCGCTACTCGCGAGGATTCACTTTTGGCGTTGCCTATACGTACAGCAAGGCAAACGGCGACGGAGAGGACGGCGGCAACGAAGGAGCCATGCGCCAAGTGGCCGCCGATCGTGCGGGGTCACGGGCGCGGACCGCGTTCGACCTCACCCATAATGCCGTCATCCACTACGTTTTCGAAATTCCATTCGGCCAACACTTAACCGGCGTGGCAGGTGTGTTGCTGAAAGGCTGGCAGACCAATGGGATTCTGTCCATCCGCTCCGGCTTTCCCTGGACCCCGACCGTCGGCCTGAACGACCTTAACACCGGCGGTGATGGAACGCCCGTCAGGCCCGACCGCCTTCAGGACGGCCGCCTGGACAACGCCAGCCGCGCCCTCTGGTACAACCCGCTCGCCTTCCAGCGCGTCAACTGCAATATCGCCAGCCGCCCTGACCTTTGCCACTATGGCAATTCCGGCCGTAACATAATGGATTCGCCGGGACAGCGCAACATCGATTTCTCTTTCTTCAAGAACTTCGCCGTCACTGAGCGCGTCAAGGTGCAGTTCCGCGCCGAGGCCTTCAACGCTTTTAATACGCCGTTCTTCGGCCAGCCCAATAATCTGGGTTTCGTCTCGCTCAACTCCATCAATCCCGATGCGCCGCGCGTCGGCGAAATCCGCACGTTGCGCGGCGTGATGCGCGTAATGCAATTGGGGCTTAAGATCAGCTTCTAACGGCAACCATCCATGAGCGATTCACGACACCCCTCATTCTCGATGGACAGGCGTACCCTGGCCAAGACGCTGTTGCTGGCCGCGGGCGGAGCGGCGCAGATCAAAGCGCAACCGCTTCCCGCCTCCCGCCTGGTGCCGTGGATGTACATGATCTGGCCGCTGGAACAATGGCTCACCGATTACCCGCGCACGCTGGATGCCTGGGAGGAAGGCGGGGTACGCGGCATCGTGATCGGTCCGTTGCGGTTCTGGGATGGCCAGCCCAGCTTTGACTTTACTTACGCACGGGCCGGCGCCAAAATCCAGACCTTCGCGCCGGATGCAGCCATTTATCGCAAGCATGGCGTAGATCCGCCTGAAAACGTCCGGCTGGACCCCGTGAAAGAGAAACAGCTTCACGGCCTGCTCGACAGCATTGCGAAACGCGGCTGGGAAATCATGCTGTTCGGACCGGGCCATTACGGACGCGTGAAGTCGGCTGCGCAAGATCCGTTCGGCGCCAACGCGCTCGCGGCCGGTGTAGAGGATACCTGCCGCGCGTTTCCACAGGCACAGGGCGTCATAATCGATGGCGCGGGCGAGCATCATTATGAACTCGCATTTCACCATGGCGGCAACCTGTTTGAGATCCGGGATCATCATCGCGCGATCTACAACCACCTGGGCTTCGACGTCGCGCGCATGGAGCGCGGCATGAATCATCTGAACGCGCGTTTCCACTCGCTCAGCCCGTCGCTGGTTCGTTTCCATCAGAGCGGCGGTATGCTCGGCGGTTTGTCACTCTTCGATATGAACGAAGATGCGTTGTACTGGCTGCGCATGCGTCAGGAATCGACTTTGCGCAATATGGCCGCCATTCGGAAAGAGATGGACGCGTTGCCGCGAAAGACCAAGCTCGGCACCATTCCAAGGTCCGCGGCGTTTTCAGTTCTCACTACGCAGGACTACCAGAAAACTCACGGCTTCTTCGACTACATTTTTCCGAAGCACTATTACTGGAATCGTGGCTTCGACGGTATGTACGGCACCGTTGCGCGTTGGGTGGAGACGCTGCATGAATGGAATCCTACGCTGACGGAAGAGGACTGCTTCGCCGTGGTGAAGGTATTGTTCGGGTTGCAGTTCCCCGGCGTTCACAAGCTGGCGGATCTGGAGAACGGCTTCCCCGACGAGTTTTTCGATCAGATTGTATTCGCTGAAACCAAGCGGGCGCTGGACGCCACCGGGGATCCGGATAAGGTGATCGCATGGGTTTCCACCGGACGCAATCCGCATGCGGGCGATCCCATGCCGGCTCACGATCTGGATCGACTGCTGGTTGCGTCCCATCGCGCCGGGCTCAAACGCTTCATCTTCCACCCCGATTTGAACCTTGGCGCGGCGGAATGGAAAGTGATTTCGCGTCTGGGCGGAAAAGAATGGAAAGAAGATCCAGACGGATACTGGCCGCCGGACACTCCCAGGCCGAACACCTGGAACGGGGGGAGGAAGCCGCCGGGTGGGAAATAGGAGCCACGCAGACCGCCGGGGCGGTCAAAAAAAGGGGGAGTCCAAGCGAGCTTCCAAACGGAAGTCCGGCAAGCGTTCGAACGCCTGACCGGACCTTCTTCCGTCCGAGAGATCGATTTCGAAGGCTGGGAAACCGCCGCCTTGCTTTTGGCTATGCGAGCCTTGGGTTTGCATCTGAACACGGACTGGTCAGGCTACCCCGGCACTTAGCGGGATTGCTCAAACGGCGCTAAAGCATGTTATTTGAGGTCATTGCTCACGCAGACGGGATCTTCCGCTGGGGATACATGACGGCCGGCTTCTTGCGCATGGTGGCAGGAGTGGAAGCGAAGTTACGTTTTGCAGAGCGCAGCCTTTGCCCGATCAACTGGGCTCCGATAGTGTACCCCACGAACAGTGGGACACCGCCCCAATTTAGCAAGCATAATTGCTGCCGGCATTGTATCCGGGAATCGATAGGATGATCAGGCCCATTCGCGCCTCGGAGTTAACTTCCGGACCGTTCTGGGAGACAGGCGATGGCACAGCCAAGACACGAGAGTTCGCATTCCGCAGTATCTGGAGCGCCCAGGGCCGTGAATAGGCAGGGCACCGGGGTGCTTCATCAAGAAGAAATAAAATCAGAGCCGCTCGTTCCTAGCTTTTTCTTACTGCCCCGGTTGTACTCCCTGTTCATCTCCCGAACGGTATAGCCGACCCCGCATGCCAGCAAGAGAAAGACTAAAAGCCCTACCGCGAAAATCATTGAATCCGACACTTAACGTTGCCGGGCAGCCACGCGGAAATATATCCCGGTGCTGATTATCGAGGGGACCCACAGCCCCACAAAAACCCCGGCCTCTTTATTGGCAGTCATGCCATACCCGAACCAGAGCGAGATCGAAAAAAGGAAGGACAGGAAGGCGGCCGTCAAAATCAAGATATCGCCTTTACCAAGCATGAAAAGCCCCGCTGTAAGTGTTCATGCTGGTTGGATGACCTATCTGGTTTAACGGCTTAAAACCTTTGCCGAAGGCGTGCCTGGCCGCAGTGGTGCTCACGCCCCTGAAATCTAAAAAGCGCCGGTGATCTGTCTGGCAGCGGCCATTCCAGACAAGAACGCGCCTTCAATACGAGGTCCGCCAAACGCGTCACCCGCGACGGCCAGCGCCGCGGGTCCGGGATAGTAAAGGAAGGGCTCCGCGCACGTGGCGATTGGCTGGCTATACTTCCAGCGGTGCAATTGCCATGCGAGGACTTGGCTTCCCAGCCAGGGCTCGGCCGCTTCGAGTAGGAGTTGCGCCGCCGCTTCACCCATTTCAAAGCAGGACCGGGTAAAATCCGCCCGCGCATGGATGGTCAACGCCGCGGCCCTTTCAGAAATTCCCTTCTGTGTGTTGTCAGCGATGAACGCGATTGGTCCGCCGTCCGGCCGCACGCAGCCCGGCGCCGGAACCCGGCTCGGTCCGGCAAGGGTCGCGAGCAAAGCGAGGCACGGATCAAACTCAATACCGTTCAGAGCGGCGACGATATGTGTGGGCAACCTGTCCAGGCAGCGTGAAAGCAGAGCTATCGACTGCGGCGCGGGAGGTGTAAGCAGAAGAGTGCCCGCGCTAAATTCTTCTCCGGCTTCTGTCTGAATTCGCCAGCCCTTTTCGCCAGGCTCAACCCGCTCCACTTTTGTTGCTGTCCTAACCTCGAACGGCTGAGCCATTTCCTGTACTATGCCGGCCATCCCCTCGATTCCGCGATACCGAATATGCCCACCTTCCGTAAACCAAGGTTTTACCCAACCACGGGCTTCCCATCGGTCGACCGCTTCCTGGAAACGCGAGTCACGGACGGTAAAGAATTGCGCGCCATGGTCGAACCGGCTCTCGCCTATTCGCCGTGTCGCCATCCGGCCGCCGACACCGCGTCCTTTGTCGAGCAGCACCACTTCCCAACCGCTCTGCCGCAGAACGCCTGCGGCGGCGAGGCCTGCCATACCAGCGCCGATAATCACGCAAGACTTAATTCCACTCATTAATTTCAGTAAGGCACTGGAGTGCTCCTACCCAAACTTGTTGATTCTCGCCGAGGCCTTCCGGCCGGAAAAAATTCAAGGCGCGCCAAGCCGGCGAGATCCAAATCGAATATACGCTGGAGGAACCTCGTGGCGCCGAAGACTCTTACGACCCTGACCGCGGTCCGCCCACGAATACTCCGCTGTTGGCTCGTCCAGTACCGGGCGCGATTTCCGTTAGCAACTCTGCGACCCGAAGTGTCTTGAATCCGTACGGCTGGTCGAAGGATCTGGAATCCTTCCCTGATTACTTCGCTTTGAAAGCTGCCGGCAAAGCGCTCAAGTTGCTTCCAGATTCACTCCGCGTGTTTCGGGCAGCGCGAAGATCAGCGCGGCGGCAATCAGAAAGAAGGCCGAGTTCAGTGCAAGCGCCATGCCGAAGCCGCTGCGATCGGCGATGGCCCCTACCGCGAATGGCGCCAGTGCGCTCAGCCCCCGTCCGAAGTTATACGTGAAGCCCTGGCCTGCGCCGCGGACCGCTGTGGGATAAAGTTCGGCCAGCATCGCGCCGAACAGAGCGAAGAAGCCGGTGCCGACGAAGCCAATCACCGGCCCCAGAATCAGCAGTAGCGTTTCCGATCCCCAAAGTGGAATGGAGCCATACACCGGTGTCAGCACCGCCGCTGTCAACACATAGCCAAGAAAGGCCGGCCGCCGTCCGAAGCGGTCCGCCAGATAGCCGAAGCTGAGGTAGCCGAAAAGCGCACCGATCTGCATAGTGAAAATCCAACCGCTGGTGCGCACGATATCGAGTCCGGCCCCGCCCGCCGATTTCGGCGCCGCCAGAAAGCCGGGCAGCCAGGTGAAAAGTCCCCAGTAAGCAAATAGCGTGGCGGTGGCAAGCGCGGTTGCCAGCAATGTGAGCCGGCCAAGCGGGGGACGGAATAGATCCCTGACGTTTCCGCGGGACTTGCTCCGCAGCCAGACCTCCGGTTCCTTCACTTTCCAGCGGATTGGAATAGTGAGCAGCGCGGGCAGCACTCCCACCAGAAACAGCGCGCGCCACCCATATCGCGGAAGGACAAAAGCAGTGACCGCGGCGGCCAGCATGTAGCCAAAGGCCCAGCCGGATTGCATCAAGCCGATGGCTTTTGCCCGATGCTCCGCTGGCCAGGATTCGGCTACCAGCGTGGCTCCGGCCGACCATTCGCCGCCCAGGCCCAGGCCGACCAGCGCGCGCCAGAATAACAATCCCGCCAGACCGGACGACAGCGCGGTTCCCGCAGAGGCGAACGAGTAAAGAAGGATGGTATAGATCAGCATCTTCCGCCGGCCAATGCGGTCGGCCAATATTCCGGCGGCGATACCGCCTGCCGCCGACGTCACCAGCATGATGGAGCTGACCAAGCCCGCTTGTGCGTTGGAGAGCGAGAATTCCGACCGTAGCGTCTGGATCGCGAACACGTAAAGCAGCACATCCATGGCGTCCAGCATGAAACCGAACATGGCGGACCAAAGCGCCAACCAGCGCGGTTCAGAGAACGGACGGTGGAAAAAGTTCACGTTTAGGGCTAGTATACTGGAATCGAGTAACTTTTCTTGTCCGGGAAGCGCCATTCCCTGCAAGACTACGTCTGTATATACTGAGGATCTGATGTCGGCAATCTCGCAACCGGTTCCCGTTGTAAAACCCGAAAAGCTTTCCCCTGCGCCGGCGCCAGTTGCGCCACGTTCCCGCAAACCGTGGAAGGGCATTTTCTTTCTAGCGCTATTGGGAATTGGCGGTTACGCGGCTTACGAATCGTTTTTTAAGCCGCAATCGCCTGCCGCCGAAACCGCCGTCGTAGTTCGGACCGCGAAAGTGACCTCAGGAAATTTGCAGCGCACCATCCGGGTTGGTGGCCAGACTTCGGCCCGGGAATTCCAAAACGTGGTGGCGCCTCTGTTGCGGGGACCGGAAGGCAATCGCGATTTGGTGCTGATGAAGGTTGCTCCGTCCGGCGCGCTGGTAAAGAAAGGCGCACTGCTGGCGAAGATCGACGGGCAGTCGATGGCCGATCACGTGGACGACTTGAAGGACACTATCGAAGCGGCGGATGCCGACGTCCGAAAGCGAAAGGCGGAACAGGGGATCGAGTGGGAGTCGTTGCAGCAGACGTTGCGCCTGGCCAAGTCCGCCTACGAAAAGGCGAAGCTGGATGCGTCCGCGGGAGAAGTCCGCACCGATATCGAACGGCAGTTACTCAATTTATCGCTGGAGGAGGCAGCCGCTTCCTACAAGCAACAACAAGCCGATCTGGCATCGAAGAAGATTTCACAAGCGGCTGAACTCAAGATTCTGGAAATCACCCGGGAACGGCACGTCCGGCATCGGAACCGGCATGTGGTCGATCTCTCGAAGTTCACCGTGAATGCGCCGATGAATGGGTTGGCCGTGATGTCTCCAACAATCCGCGGCGGTGAGATGGGCCAGTTCCAGGAAGGCGACCGGGTGTCGCCCGGCCAGCAGTTCATGAAGATTGTGAACCCGAATTCAATGCAGGTGGAAGCCACCGTCAATCAGTCTGAGAGTAGTGAATTCCGCATCGGTCAGCACGCGAAAATTCACTTTGACGCTTTCCCCGGCTTGGAATTGAATGCCAAAGTCTACAGCATTGGCGCACTCGCCGTTGGTGGATGGCGCCAGAACTTCTATGTGCGTAATGTGCCTATCCGGTTGATGATTGAAGGCGCCGATCCCCGCGTGATTCCCGATCTTTCAGCCAGCGCCGATGTGGTTCTAAGCACCGCTGAAAATAAGACGCTGGTGCCGTTGAGCGCCGTTCAGATTGAAAATGGCAAGACGACTGTTTATGTCAAGACCGGGGAAGCCTTTGAAAAGAAGTACGTACAGCTTGGCCTGAAGAACGGTTCTGATGCAGTAGTGGAATCCGGTCTAAGCGCTGGCGACGAAGTTCGCCTTAACTAAGAAACCGCTCCCCCGCCAATCGATGAATAACGGGGATTTCAAATATTATGTGTTGTCTTTGCCGGAGCGGATACTACGCTCTGCCAGTGCATTGGCCGGTGGACTTGCCAAGGAGGTGAGCGATGTCGTTATTCCGGGCCCACTGCGACGCACGCATCTCTACCGAAGTCTGGTGGAAGGGACGCTGCGCTTCCTGATAGAGCAGATGGGCGAAGTGCAAGGTACCTATCCCAGCGAAGGCGAATTGGCCGAAAATTTCCTGATGCGGCGGGGAGCGGGCAACGGCATTGAGTTCATCGGCATCCTCACTTTTCACGCTTCACCCGTTTGGGTGATGGCAGCGCTGGCTGATATTTCCGGCGCTGGCCGCCAGTTGATTCAGGAGATTACCGCCAGTCTGCAAGAAGAAGGATTGCTGGAGAAGGGCACCAGCTTTGAGAATGTAGAGCAACTGCTGGACGGGCTGGAAAAGACAGCAGGACGAGCGGCAACAACCTTCAATATGCCGCCGCTGGATATCGCCGGCCTGCGCCAGGAATGGACCGCCATGCGCGAACAGGTGAAGAGCATTCCCGCGCTGGAACTTCCGTCGGCGGACGCAGTGTGGAAAATTTGGAAAGCACTGCGGCGCGAAGCCGAGGCGCAGCAGCGGCCGGTGTTTGAAATGTCGTCGCTGATGGCACTCTCGGCGGTGCGCTGGGTCGGGCTTTCGGCCACGCTGGCTGCACAGAAGACCGGGAAGATTGTCAGCGGAGCACTGCTGGATCACTATAGCCAGACGTTGCAGGAAATTCAGAGGGCAGGTTATCTGGGATATTGGGCGCAGGAGTTGCAGCCTTATCTGAAAGCCGCGGCG
>JANXXV010000736.1 GCA_025350445.1 Bryobacteraceae bacterium
TCTTTTCACCGCGGCCGAGCTCTTTCTGGATCGCTTTGATCTTCTCGTTCAGGTAGTACTCTTTCTGCGCCTTCTCCATCTGACGCTTGACGCGGCCTTGAATCGTCCGGTCGACATTGAGCTTCTCAATCTCAATGTCGAGCATTTCGGCAACGCGCGTCAGCCTGTCGATAGGATCGAAGATTTCGAGCAATTCCTGCTTCTCTTCGATATTGAGCTGCAGGTTCGCGCCCACTGTGTCAGCCAGCTTACCAGGCTCGTCCACGCGGATGGCGGCGATCATCGTTTCGTAGTTCAGGTTCTGGCTGAGTTTGACGTACTGCTCAAACAGCCCGGTGACGCGGGTGGTCAACTGATCGAGCTGCGGGCCGGATTCCACCTTGAAGCCGAAGGTTTTCACGACGGCGCGGAAAAAGCCCTCATCTTCGGTAACGGTGATAATTTTGGCGCGCTCGACACCTTCCACCAGCACCTTGATGTTGCCGTCGGGCAGTTTCAGGCTCTGCACGATGTTGGCGACAGTTCCGACGCTGAAGATTTCGTCGGGCCGAGGCTCATCGACGGAGGCATCGTGCTGTGTGGCAAGGAAGATTTTCTTGTCGCCTGCAAGGGCCTCTTCAAGCGCCCGGACACTCGATTCCCTACCGACCACGAACGGCGTCATCATATACGGGAAAATGACGACATCCCGGATGGGCATCATGGGTAATCGCTTGCTGTCGGATTTCTCTTTTGAGGTGAGCATGATTTGTAGATGAAGGAAACGGGAGTTACGCAGCAGGTATCGGGTACGGCGAAAACTTCGAACTCAGCCTGCTTTTTCGAGCAACGCCATATTGATTTTTTGAGTCATCACCATCTCCTTGGTGACCAGAAACTCTCTAACTTTTTTATACGATGGGAGATAGTACATCAGATCCAGCATCAGATCTTCCAGGATCATGCGCAGGCCACGCGCCCCGACTTTTCGCTCCATGGCCAGTAGCGCTATGGCTTCCAGCGCGTCGTCGGTAAACTTCAGTCTAACATTTTCGAACTCAAAGAGTTTCTGGTACTGCCGAACGATGGAATTCTTCGGCTTGGTAAGGATCTGCACCAGCGCTTCCTTCTCCAATTCCTCCAGCACCGCAACCACAGGCAGACGACCGATAAACTCCGGAATGAAGCCGAACTTGATGAGGTCCACCGGCTGAATCTGCTCCATCAAATGCGCCTCGGTCATTTTCTTGGCCGAACCGCGGCGGCCATTGCCACCTTCGGAATCGCCCGGATTGACGAAGCCCATCGACTTGGTGCCCACGCGGCGGCCGATCACCTTCTCCAGTCCGACGAAGGCGCCACCGCAGATAAACAAGATATTCGTTGTGTCCACCGGAGTAAATTCCTGATGCGGGTGCTTGCGGCCACCTTGCGGCGGAACGTTGGCGACGGTTCCTTCCAGAATCTTCAACAGCGCTTGCTGCACACCTTCGCCGGAGACATCGCGGGTGATGGACGGGTTCTCGTCCTTGCGTCCAATCTTGTCGATCTCATCTATGTAGATAATGCCCTGCTGGCAGCGCTGCACGTCCCAATCGGCATTCTGAAGTAGCCTGAGGACGATATTCTCGACATCCTCACCCACGTAGCCCGCTTCAGTGAGGGTGGTTGCGTCGACGATGGCGAACGGCACGTCCAGAATCCGGGCGAGCGTCTGCGCCAGCAGAGTTTTCCCGGTTCCAGTGGGGCCGATGAGCATGATGTTCGACTTCGACAACTCGACGTCGCCGCCACGCTGCTTGTTCATCTGAATCCGCTTGTAGTGGTTATAAACCGCCACCGCGAGTTTCTTCTTGGTGCCGTCCTGGCCGATTACGTACTGATCGAGGTACTCCTTAAGTTCCAGTGGCTTGGGCAGCTTATGCGGAGTGCCGAACGGTTCATCGTGACGGTCGTCTTCGAGAATGGAATTACAAACGGCGATGCACTCGTCGCAAATAT
Organism: Bryobacteraceae bacterium; assembly: GCA_025350445.1. The sequence goes on from JANXXV010000736.1 coordinate 1,981, forward strand.
ACGCCCGGGGGTAATCACTGGGGGAGGAGATCAGCTTGCCAACAACGTCCTGGCTCTTATGACAAAAAGAGCATCGCAACGATTCATCGGTGCCGGTACGCTTCAAGATGTTCCTCCGACTGTCAATTTCCCCATGTAACTCTATTATC
>JANXXV010001032.1 GCA_025350445.1 Bryobacteraceae bacterium
CGCCCGTCGTCAACTCTTACCAGGGGCAGGACACTAGTGGAGCCGTAAACTCATCCGCCAGGCGTCGCCCCCTTCTTCGTAGTAACCGCGCACGGTTCTGGTGCGGACGAATCCGAACCGCTTATAGAACCGAATGGCGGACTCATTCGCCGTTCGCACCATCAAACACCAATGGCGCACGCGTCTGCGCCGCAACCCGACCGCTGTATGCTCAATCAGCGCCGCTCCAACGCCGTGCGCGCGGTAGGCGGGGTCCACCGCAATGGACGCCAACTCCGCGCGTTCCCGGCCCGCGCAGGTGATGGCGTAACCCGCGATCCGCCGCCCGAATTTGGCAACCAGGAAGAGATCCGGATACCGCGCAAAGTATTCGAGAAGCAACGGACCATCCCAAGCTTCCGCGGGAAAGCAGAGGTTCTCAATCTGAAGCAGCCGCGTTAGATCGGCCTTCCTGAATTGTCGCAGTGCGATCCGGCTACTCAAGGATCACAAACTGTTGCGGACCTAAATCCAGTTGAACAAACGCGGTGCCGCTTGCCGATCGCTGTACCACCGCACCGGCGCCTGCCGGGTAAAGCGGCTTCATTACTTTGCCCGCCGGTTGAACGGCGGCATCCACCACCACACGGTCTTGCCGCTGACTGCCGCCGACGTTGTAAGCCACCAACACCTCGCGGCCGTAAAGAATCCGCGAGAACGCCAGTGTGTAATCGGTGCCGAAGGGAAGTCCGAAGTCAACCCCGTTGCCGGAGATTTCGCGGAAGTACATGCGCCCGAACCGCAGCGGTTCGTTTTGCCGCACTACCGCCGCTATCTTTGCGATCTCCCGATAAATGCCGCAAGCCGTGTTCATCAGGTTCACGCCCGGCGCGCCCTTGTCAAACATCGCCTCGCGCATATGGTTATCGGAGCCCTTCCCTTCAAAGCCCTGCTCGGTTCCATAGTAAATACAGGGCGTGCCCAGAGCGCACAACAGATAGCCCACGGCGCCGATGATCTGGTTGTCCGGGGCGCCCGCGCCGATGCGTCCGCCGGGCTGCCAGAACGAGTCGTGGTTATCGGCGAACGTCACCAGATAGCGGCCGATCTCGCCGCGGTTCAAGGCTCGATTGCGCTGCGCCTCCAATCGATCGAACAGCGGCTGTGGACCGGTGAAACCCTTGATTACGTCCCGCAGCGGGACGCCTTCCGCCAATTTGAAATCGAGCACGGAATTGATCCCGAAGAACACGGTGTTGCCGCCATCCTGCCGGGAAGTGTTCTGCCCGATGTACCGGTCGATGATCTCATCGCTGGGCGAAGCCACTTCGCCAAACAGGAAGAACCCGCGCTTGCCCAGCGAATAAGCATACTCGCGAATGTTCGAACAGAATCGCGAACACGCCAGTTCGCCCATGTGTTTCACCGCATCCACGCGGAAGCCGTCAACATCCGCCTCGCGAATCCAGTAGCAGTGGGCCTGGATCAGAATGTTGATCAACTCCGATCCGGCCCGATCGTCATCATTGGAAAAATCCTTTAGCCCCACCATATCCCCGTGTTGGTTTTCCGGATAGGTGTCGTAATTTCCCATATCGCCTTTGCGGTGGTAGTAATCCTCGTTGCGCAACTCCGACGGCAGCGGGCGGTCGGGCTTGCGCCACGAACCGAATGGGAATTGCTGGTCGTTCGAGTAGTTGAAGCCGAATCCTCCGGGGTAAGCCCAGTTGTCGCCGGAGTGATTGATCACCACGTCCAGAATGATGCGCATCGGGAAGGGCTTGCCGTTCAACTGAAAGCTGTGCGCCGCATCCACCAGGTCGATCAGGTCCTGCTTGGTTCCGAAGTGCGGATCGATGTCCAGATAGTTATTGATGTTGTACCCGTGATAGGCGCCGCTGTTGTTTTCAAACACCGGCGAGAGCCAGATGGCGGTGCACCCAAGCCCCGCGATGTACGCCAGATTCTGGGTGATGCCTTTGATCTTGCCGCCATAAAAATTGTCCGGAGTCTGCACTCCCAGGGCGCGGCCCGGACCCGCGGCGGGTGTCCGGACGGAGGCGTCGTGAAAACGATCCACTAACAAAAAGTAAATAAACTCTTCCCGCCATTCGCGGTCGATGTGAAAGTATTGCTTCCCCGGAATTGGTGCAAGATCCAGTTCAGCCACAGTGGTTGGCATGCGTCCTCCTTATTCTGCCGGTGGGCAGACGCCCACGTTCGCGCGGGTCCCCTGGACCCGCTGCCGGGCATTACCGGAAGGCCGGTAGTCTTCAATTCAAAATTCGACTTTTTCGATCATCGAATTCAATTCGCTCTCGAGCGACGCTTTCTTCTGCGTAAACTCGTTCTGCCGGTCCCGCAACGTGGCAAGTTGGGATTCCTGTGTAGCCAGCGTGCGCGCGTATTTCTGCACCTGCTCCTGCTGCCCTGTTACCTGGTTCAGGCTCGAGATGTTCTGCCGTACCCTGCCCTGATCCTGAGATAAATTATTGATCTCCGTGCCGGCCCGGCGCAAGGAGTCGTCTGCATCGGCGATGCTCTGCTTGGCCTTTGCAATCTGTTCCAACTGGCTCCGTGCGGCGGCGCTTAATACTTTGTTTTGCGTGAAGGCGATCAGGTCCTTGGTGTTGAAATTCGTAATGAGGATCGAATTTTCCAGTTCCCGCTCTTCCACCACCGGGAACTTTTCGGTGGTGCCAGCCGCCAGCTTCACTTCAAAACGATAGGCGTTTGACGTGGTTTCCACCGCTTTCTGGTTCAGCACTTTGTAGCCGTAGCGCACCGGGTGTTGGATGATCAACGTCTTCGCTTTCTTGTCCACGTTGACGGCGGTATAGGTCCGTGTTTCGCGGGCGGCCTGGCGGGTGGTGATGACTCCGCGGTGCGCATGAATTTCGCGGATGGCTTCGGTGCTGGAATCGAACGCCGTGGTGATGCGTGTACCCAGATCCACGGCGTAGCTGATCAGGCGCTTGTCGCCGGCCTTCACCGTTTCCACCAAGGCCTCGCCGCCGTACGCATTCGCATCGAACACCGTGATCGGTCCGCCGTCCAGAGTTTCGCCGGTGGAATTCGTTAGCTCCGCCGCATTCATCGGATGCTGCGCGCCCGCGTCGGAATAGATCAGCAGCTTCCGCACGCCGATCTTCTGTTGCAGGAACGGCAGCATCGCCGATTCCGATTTCTTCACCGTGACTGGCCCGCTGAAGCGGTATTCGAATAGCTCTCCGAGCTCGCGCCCGGTTGCCATACTTGCGAAGGAACTTTCAGACGCCATCACCGTCTCCATCGTCGCCGCCGATTGCGCGACGCGATTTGGAGCTGACATCTTCATTCTGACGGAGGGTGCGGCAAGACCGGCCGAAGGCACCATGGCCAACGTCTTCACCGCGTCCATCGCGCCCTCATAAACCTGTGGCGCCGGAGCCCGATCCTCCTCCAGCTCCGCCGTCGGCCGCTGCACGTACTTCGGCTCATACAACCGGCTGATAAACGACACCGGCCGTCCCGAAACAAGCGACAGCCGCACCTTATCCCAATCCTCACCGGTCGTGTTATCCACAATTGCCCAGCCTTCCAGCGTAGGCTCCCCGGTCTCCTTAAACAGCAGCCGGTAGCTGGACTTCCACACCGGCGTTGGAATCATATAGCTTGCCGAAAGCTGCCGCGTCCCGGCATCCACCGAATCGATATACACACTCCGCTTCTCCTGGGACCTCGAAGCCGCCACCACCCGCAGATAATCGCGCAACTGCGCCTGCAGTGCGGCGTCACCGAATTGGACGCTCGTCGCCGCCGACAGATCCAGCGTCCGCAACTCGCCGGAATCCACCAGCAGCACCAACTGCTCCCGCTCCGGACGCTTGTCATCGCCGGCCACCACGCGTGCGCTCACAATCGTCCCGGCCAACGTATCGGCTCCAAACTTCAATGTGATCCGCGCTCCCTTCAGTTGATTCAGAAACCCGCTTAGAGACGCGTTCTCGGTCTCCACCTTGAACGGGAATTCCCCCAGCTTGTGGTCCAGCGGCTCGCTGGAATCGTATCGCAGACCGGTGATCTTCCCGCCATTTTTATCCTGGATGGTGAGCGATTTCAGCACATCGTTCATCTCTGGCGCTTTGAATTCCAGCTTTGCCGCTTCGCCCGGTTTCAATTCGCCCGACCGTTCAAAATA
>JANXXV010000053.1 GCA_025350445.1 Bryobacteraceae bacterium
AACCACCCGAGGGTGGCGATGATCGCGACCACCAGGAGCGCAAATTTCGTATAGGTCTTCATATGCCCTCTATAGCAATCAGTATAACGCCGATCGAAGCGGCCGAATCGGATGCCTCCGGCTGCAACAATGGTAATCTATCACCTTCGGCCTGGAATGAGACGATCTGCCTATGCGCTTGTGGGGTTTTCCGTTTTCTTTCTACTCAGCGGCGTATCGTCGATGATCTGGAATTATCGCGAATTGCAGCGCTGGAAGCCGGTGGTAGCCTCGGTGATTGCCATCGACGCTACAAAGTTTACGAAGAAGGGCGCAGACCGGTTTCGCGGGGAGATCACCGTCCGCTACACCGTCAACGATTCCTATCACCGCGTTCCGTATTCCCTTCCCGCGGTACATCTGACGGAAGAAAGCGCACGCGCCGAATTGAGCCGGTTCCCGCCCGGAACACCGATTCGGGTTTTCTACAATCCTGCGAATCCAGACGATATGTTGCAAGACCTCAGCGGCAGTCGGCGTTTCTTTCTATATCCCGGAATTCTCACGGCTGTGGGTTTACTGCTGGGCGGGTATTCGCTGTGGTCGATAAGGAAACTGCGGACATGCCTGTGCCCGGGCTGCGCGGCCAGCGTGGAGCTGTGGGACAAATTCTGCTTTGCCTGCGACTACAAGCTTCCCCGGCGGAAGAAGTTGGTGCGGCTGTGACGAAGCGCCGATGGAGCTGGGGATTTATGCTGGCGGCGCTGTTGCTGACTGCCGCGGCGTTTAGGCAGTCCCGGCATCAGTGGATGGTGCTTGGGCGGTGGAAACCTGCCATGGGGACGCTGCTGCGGCGGGAGGTTCCGCGCAATCACGACCCGGACGGATACCTCTTTTTCCAGATGAAGGGAACGTTCCGATATCCGGTGGACGGGAAGGACCAGGAATCTTCCGCGTTTTCGTATTTTGGTTCCAACGATTTCGGCTGGATTGCCCCGCGAACGCTCGCCTACCATCAGGGAGCGCAGTATCCTATCCGCTACGATCCTGCCAGACCGGAGGTTTTCGAATTTGGGGCAGGATACAACATGCTCTACTTTGGGACGCCATTGCGATACTTGTCGGCCGCGGCGCTGTGTCTTCTGCTGAGCCTGCTGCTTCGGCGGTTCGGCCGGGCCTCGAAGCGGTGCGGCCAATGCAATCGAACGGTTCGCTCCTTCCACCGCTACTGTCCGGAGTGCGGTGAATCGATTTCTCCGGCATAGCATCCAAATGTGACATGGAAGCGAAAATCCTGGGAATTCATCATGTGACGGCGATTGCGGCCGCGCCGCAGCCGAACGTCAATTTCTATACGGGCTTCCTGGGGATGCGGCTGGTAAAGAAGACCGTGAATTTCGACGACCCCGGCACCTATCATTTTTATTACGGAGACCGGACGGGTTCGCCCGGATCGATTCTGACCTTCTTCCCATGGCCCGGGGCGCGCCGCGGCTATCACGGCAGCGGGCAGGTTACGGTTACCTCGTTTGCGGTTCCGAAAGGCTCGCTTGGACGGTGGGAGGAACATGCCCGCAAGCATGGCGTTTCGACGGATGCCATCGCGACGCGGTTCGACGAAGAGGTGCTGAGCCTGCGCGATCCCGACGGCCTGCAACTGGAATTGATCGGATCGCTCGAGGCCAGCGACGGCGTCGCAATCGGCAAGATACACAGCGCGACAATTTCCGAGGAAGGCTACGAGCGAACCGCGAAGCTGCTGACGGATACCTTGGGATTCCGGTTGACGGGCGAGCACGGCAATCGTTTCCGCTACCAGGTGGCTGAAGGGGGACCCGGCGCAACGGTGGACGTATTGTGTGTTCCCGACGGCAGGCGCGGCAGCGGCGGCGCAGGGACGGTGCACCACATTGCCTGGCGTACTCCGGACGATCAGCAGCAGGTCGCCTGGCACCAGCAATTGATCGAGCTGCAGTACAACGTTTCCCCGGTGATGGACCGGCAATACTTCCATTCGATTTACTTCCGCGAACCCGGCGGGGTGCTGTTCGAAATCGCTACCGATCCACCTGGATTTACCGTGGACGAACCGCTGGAGAGCCTGGGAACCGGACTGATGCTGCCGCCTGCGTATGAGAAATTGCGGAAGCAGATTGAATTGAAGCTGCCGGAGATCAGTGCGCCCGGGTGAGCTTGCAAAGTGAGCGGTGGCTGAGATGCAACGTGCATGGCCAATTGCTCGTATATTGAAATCGTGGCGAAAGTGAAAACACCCCAACAAAAGCCGCTGGCAGCCAGCACAGGCGAATGGCCGCCCGTTGAGTTTCCGCATTCCGCGAGTATAGTCCGGGGGCGGAAACTGAGCAGAGCTTCGTTGGAACATTTGGAAGACAAAAGTGATCCCGCGGCACTGATAAACACGTGGATCGCCAGCCACCTTCCAGTGGAGCAGATTCAAGCAGCCATCCAGTTGGCGGATTTGGTTTTTGGTGACCATTCTGTGGCTACATCCTGGCTCCGGGAACCCAATTTGGCGACCGATAATCAATCGCCAATCTCACTCCTCGGTACACCTAACGGTTTTGAACGGGTCAGAAATCTCCTTTTTCGGATTGAGTATGGAGTGCTTGCTTGAAAGTGGTTCGGCTTTGCAAGCGTGATTACGACACTCTGGATGGTATCGGGGCTTCGAAGACAGGTGGCCGTTGGACTTCGCCAGGCCTATTCGTCACCTACACTGCTTCGTGCGGCACCCTTGCGATCCTTGAGTATACGGCGCACCTTTCGAAGCTTCCATCGAACATGACTTTGCTGTCTATTGATATTCCAGCCACACTACAGATAGAAATCGGAAGGCAGATAGAAATCGGAAGCTGGACGCCGGGAGATCCTCTCGCATCTCGTCAGATAGGGGACAAATGGATCGAGAGCGCTTCAACTGTCGTGCTGCAAGTACCATCGGTTCTCGCTCCAGGCCAAAAGAACTATCTGATCAATGCCAAGCATCGGCTATTCGGTGCGGTCAAGATCGTGAGCAAAACCCCATTCGCTTTCGACAGCAGGCTGCTTTCGTCAATACCGCCGCCCGTTAGATCGGCGCGCTGACCAGGCTTAGTGCCAGATCCGCCCTACAAGGTACACTGAGGATTCCCATGGGCATCACGCTCAAAGCGACGAATCCCCCCTTCCCGATGGCTGGCGGCATGCACGAATGCCTCCAGTGGTTCAGCCGGGAGCGGCAGTGGATCAATGAACAGCATCTCGCGCTAGCCGGCATTGCCGCGCCCACCTTCCTGGAACAGAAGCGCGCCGAATGGATGGTTGCACAGTTCCGCGCGCTGGGCTGCGAAGCGCGAATCGACCGCGGCGGCAACGTCATCGCCCAGTTGCAGCCCGATCCAAAGGGTCCCTACGTCGCCCTCACCGCACACCTCGATACCGTGCTGGCGCCGCGCAATCCCGAAGACATCAGCCTTGACGCGGGCGGTACTCTCCACGGTCCCGGCGTCTCCGACAACGGCGCGGGGCTGACGGCGCTGCTGGCAATCGCCCGCGCTATGAAGTCGTGCCCGATCGAGACGGCCGGCGCTTCCCTGCTGTTCGTCGCGAACGTGGGCGAAGAAGGCGAGGGCAATCTCAGCGGCATGCGATTCCTGTGCGGCAAATCGACCCTGGCCGGAAAGATCAGATCGTTTCTTGTTCTGGACGGGCCCACCACAGATCACATCACCTGCCAGGCATTGGCCAGCCGCCGCTTCGAGGTCGCTTTCTCCGGACCGGGGGGCCATAGCTGGAGCGATTTCGGCACCGGAAATCCGGTACATGCCATCAGCCGTGCCATCACCAACTTCGTGTGCGGTTGCCAGGGCGTGGGCCCGGCGTCATCCCCGCGGACGTCCTTTAATTTCGGCATGATTGACGGAGGGTCCAGCATCAACGCCATCCCGAATATGGCCCGTACGAAGGTGGACATCCGGTCAGAGAGCAGCGCCAAGATCGATGAACTCGCGGACCTGCTGAAAGCTTCTGTCGATAAAGCCCTGCAAGCGGAGAACGATCAGGCGGTCAGCGGCAGGGTGACCGCGAAGATCCGGGAAATTGGATCGCGGCCGGGCGGCAGCTTGCCTGATGGCGCCTCTATCCTTGGCATCGTGCGCGCCGTGGATGCGCAACTCGGCATCCGTTCGCACCTCGATTGCGCTTCCACCGACGCGAACATTCCGCTGTCAATGGGACTTCCGGCCGTTTCCATTGGCGCCGGCGGGCGCGGCGGCGGCGCCCACACCACCGCCGAATGGTTCCACCCCGACGGCCGGGAAACAGGCTTGAAGCGAATTCTGATGGCACTTTCGCTGTTACTCAATGAATAGCGTTGCGGAATGAAGAACGAACGGACGCCTGCGCAATGGCGTGCCGATCTGGCGCTGGCCCTGGTGGCGATGGTTTGGGGCGGAACGTTCGTCCTTGTGAAGAGCGCGCTGGCGGACGTCTCGCCGGTATTGTTCATCGGGTTGCGCTTCACGGCGGCCACCATCGCGCTGGGCGTTCTCTATGTCCTGAACCCTTCCGAGACCGGCCGGCGCGGAGGGTGGGCGGGAGGTGTTGTTACCGGGGCTCTACTGTACCTGGGCTACCTGCTACAGACACTGGGCCTCCGCTTGACGACGCCGGCGAAATCCGGATTCATCACCGGTCTGTACATTGTGTTGGTACCTTTGGCTGCATCCATCGTCTATCGAAAGGCGCCTCAGCTCTCTGAAGTTTTGGGGGTCGCGACCGCTACCGCCGGGCTCTGTTTGATGACACTGACCGGCCGGACCTTGGAGATTGGGCCGGGGGATCTGCTGACTGTCGGTTGTGCGGTGTTTTTCACGTTTCACATCATGGTGTTGGGCTACTATTCGCGGCGGATGGCGTTTGGATGGCTGACTCTGTTGCAAATTGGAACATGCGCCGCCATCGCACTCGTTTCATTTTGGTGGGTGGAAACTCCAGTTCTTCATTGGAACCGTCGGGTGTTTATCGCAATCGCGGTAACGTCTCTGCTGGCGACGGCGTTGGCGTTCACCGTGCAAACATGGGCACAGCGCTACACCACACCAACGCGGACGGCCTTGATATTCGCACTTGAACCCGTTTTCGCCTGGGCTACGTCTTTTGTACTGACGAACGAAGTGCTTTCCCGGCGCGCCGCGATGGGAGCGTTATTAATATTGGCAGGCATCTTGCTAGTAGAATTGAAACCGATTGGGCGGCGGCCACATCAAAACGGGTAGGCGAACCACTTTCGCTTCGATTCTCTATAATGGTAGACGATAAAAAGGCAATGCGAACTATGTTC
>JANXXV010000087.1 GCA_025350445.1 Bryobacteraceae bacterium
CGGCGAAACTGCGGTGGAGTGGGCCGCCAAGTATTCGGTACCTGGCGTGATGAAGCTTTTGCCCGCTCATTCACCGCAGGATGCTCCAGTCACCAACGTGAAATCTCAACCCGATCTCTCCGTAAGAACTGCCACCACACGCAGTCTGAAGATGCTGCAAGATGTAAGCAACTCGTTCATGAATACCGGCGGCTGCGTCGCCTGCCACGCACAAAATCTCAACGCGTTGACCGCGCAGTACGCCAAAGCCAACGGCTTCGTGGTGGACGAACCCGGACTAAAAGAACACCTTGCCGCCGAAAAAGCCGCCTACTCGCGCCGCGGCGACAACTTGCTCCTCCGCTTCGATGGCGGCGGCGGCATGGATTCCATCAACTACGCCCTGCTTCATTTCTCCGCTGCCGGATACCAGTCCGATCCCATGACCGATGCCATGATTCACAACCTGATCGCCGAACAAATGGCGGACGGCAGTTGGCACAGCGGCGGCGGAGCCCGCGCTCCCATGCAGGATAGCGATATCTCCCGCACCGCCCTGGCCATCCGCGGTATCGGACAATTTATGTGGGATGGGCGCAAAGCCGATCTCAACTCGCGCATCAATGCCGCGCGCGCCTGGCTCCTGCGCGCCAAACCGATCTACAACGAAGATTACGTTATGCAGTTGCTCGGTTTGAAATGGGCCGGAGATCAAAGCGGCGCCAGCGCCGCTCTCGCCGCGAAACTGGTCGCGCAACAGATGCCGGACGGTGGCTGGACGCAGACCGCGAATCTGCGAAGCGACGCCTACGCCACCGGACAAACGCTGTTGGCCCTCAGCGAAGCGGGTGGGTTGAAGCCGTCGGATCCCATTTATCGGCGCGGTGTAAAATTTTTGCTGCGCACTCAACACGACGACGGTTCCTGGTTAGTCAAAAGCCGCTGTCCCAAGTTGCAACCGTATTTTCAAAGCGGCTTTCCCTATGATCACGATCAGTGGATCTCCATGGCCGGCACCGCCTGGGCAACCATCGCCCTGACGCTCGCCGCGGAACCAGCCGCTCTAGCAAAACGCTAACACAACCCTCAACCCGGTCGATACGACAGTTGAGGGTATTGAATTGGCGGAAGATTGCGCGCTCTGCGCGGTAAGGTCCCGGTGCAGGCCGGACGCGAAACTTGCATTTACGGCGGCGCCGGTACTCCAGGCTAAAATTCGCGGCATATTGTCGTCCAGGCAAATCGAATTCACCGAAGAAGGACGCATCTTTGCCTTCGCCGGCGCCGGCGTGATCGCCATGCTCCAGCGGGAACTTAACCAGATCGAACAGGGTGATATCAGGATCGCAAACCCTTCTCTGGCAGGAATTCTAGGTGCGGAAACTCTGTCGAACCTCGTCCACCAGCTCAACAGCGATTGGTTTGACGATGCGCTGGTGCATGATCGTTTCAGCTTCCATTTCCAACCGATAGTGGACACAGGCGAAGGAAACGTATTCGCTCATGAGTGCCTTGTCCGCCTGATCGGCGAAACTTCTTACAACGGGGGAGAAATCATTCAAGCCGCAACCAGTCAGGCCCGCGTTCACGAATTCGACTCCTACTGCAGGGTCAAGGCGATACGTTCCGCCGCGGCGCAGAACCGAGCAGGCTCAAAAGTATTCGTAAACTTTCTGCCCACTTCTATCTATGACCCCCGACTGTGCCTCAAATCCACCGAAGCAGCGGTACGAGCCACGCACCTGACGCCCGCCGACGTCGTCTTCGAGGTGGTCGAAAGCGACGGAGTCAGTCACGTGAAGCATCTGCTGGATATCGCCTCCTACTACCGCGCCGCCGGCTTCGGCTTCGCCCTGGACGACGTAGGCACCGGCGCAAATTCTCTGCAAATGATTTGCGATTTCAAACCCGACTACATCAAGTTGGATAAATCGCTTACCGCGCGCCTGGAAGACCCCATGCGCCTCACTGCCGTACGCAAGCTCACCGAACTGGCCCATGAATTCGGTGTTGCCGTCATTGCCGAAGGCATTGAAACGGCCGGTCAGTCCGAAGCGCTTCAGTCCATCGGCATTCGCTACATGCAGGGCTGGTATTTCGGTTATCCCGCCCCGCAGATGAACGCCGCCGCCGAGGACCTTGTCCGCCTCGCACGCCTTCTCGAGCGGGAGCACAGCCAGCCCGGCATGCGCTATAAAAGTCACATGCAGCCTCGTTCTTCCTGATGGAACATTCCTTTACTTGCCCCTATTGCCGGCAGGAAATCTCCATGGTGCTCGACCCGTCCGTGCACCGTCAGACCTACGTGGAAGATTGCGAAGTCTGCTGCAACCCCATTGAGCTTCGCTACGTGATGGAAGATGAGTCTCTAGTGGAATTTGAAGCCAAGGTATTAGAGTAGCGACTTCACATAACCAAGCAGCGCTCTCGCCGCTGCGGCGTCCAGCCAATTCTTAGTACCCTTCATTTCCTCGTGCCCCTCTTCCATCAACGCCAACACGGTCCCATCGTTCACCGGGTTCCCGTTTGCCAGCTTCTCCCTCCGGAACAAGCCCTGTAAACTCCCGCCTGATTTCCCGTCCGTGGCATCCGTCCCATGGCACCGTCCACAATAAGCCACAAATAAGTCCTTCCCCGAAACGGCCTTCGCGTCCACGCCGGGCCGCGCATTCAATGTCTTTAGAAACGCGATCAGGTCTTCGAACTCCTCCGCCCGAAACTGATACCGGTAAGACGGCATCCGATTGAAGCCCTCCAAAATCAGCTCCCGCACGTTTTCCTCGGTAACGCGCGCCCCATTCCGCAGCATCACTTTTCCGAACAGCGTCCGCAGCCCCGGCCCCGCTTTCCGCGCATCGCTCTCGTAGTTGTGGCAATCCGCGCATCCGCGAAACAACTCTTTTCCCTTTGCCACATCCGCGCCAAAAGCCGCCGTTGCAGTCAGACAGATAACACCGGCAGCGGCAAATGAAAAGCGCATGATCGCCGCCATGTTATCATCCGCCTGATGTTCTGCCGATCCTTTCTCCTCCTCGCCGCGTCTGCCCAATTCGCGGGCGCGCTGGATCTCACGCACGCCGCGGTCGTATCGCCTCCGAACTTCTCCGCCCAGGAACAGCAAGCCGTCCACGTACTGATTGAAGAAGTGGCGAAGCGAACGCAGATCGCCTTGCCCATGGTCCACGCAGCGCCGCAATCGCCGGCGATCTCCATCGCCAACGCCCACAAAGGCGCGCCGGAAGGCTTCCGGGTCGCGGCAACTAACACCGGCGTCAGCATAACCGGAAACGATGCGCGGGGCGTATTGTTCGGCGTCGGCCGCCTGCTACGGGAACTGCATCTCTCAAAGCAATCCATCACCATCGCGGACGCGCTCACAATCGAGACCGCCCCGCACTACCAACTTCGCGGCCACCAGCTAGGCTATCGCCCGAAGACGAATTCCTACGACGCCTGGTCCGTCCCCATGTGGGACCAATACATTCGCGACCTCGCCGTCTTCGGCGCCAACGCCATCGAACTGATCCCTCCCCGCTCCGATGACGACGCCGACAGCCCGCACTTCCCCCTGCCGCCTATGCAGATGATGGTGGAGATGTCGAAGATCATCGATAGCTACGGCCTTGACGTGTGGATCTGGTACCCGGCAATGGACAAGGATTATTCAGACCCGAAAACAGTGCAGTTCGCGCTGGACGAATGGGCCGAAGTCTTCAAACGCCTCCCGCGCATCGACGCTATCTTCGTCCCCGGCGGCGACCCCGGCCACACGCCGCCCAAGCACCTGATGGCGCTTCTCGAAAAGCAAACCGCGCAACTCCACCGCTACCACCCGAAGGCCCGGATGTGGGTGTCTCCGCAGAGCTTCGATCAGCAATGGCTGGATGAATTCATCGCCATTCTCAAGAACGACAAACCGGCGTGGCTCAGCGGCGTAGTCTTCGGCCCGCAAGTCCGCGTTAGCGCGCAGCGCCTCCGCGCCATGGTTCCGGCGAACTATCCCATCCGCAACTATCCGGACATTACGCACAGCCGCCAGGCCGAATACCCGGTGCCGGAGTGGGACCTGGCCTACGCGATGACCGAAGCCCGCGAAACCATCAACCCGCGCCCCTTGCAACAAGCGCAGATTTTCCGCGTAATCCAGCCTCACATGGCGCAAGGTTTTCTTACCTACTCGGAAGGCTGCAACGACGACGTTAACAAATTCATCTGGAGCGCCCTCGGCTGGAATCCCGATGCGGACATCACCGGCGTACTCCGGGAATACAGCCGCTATTTCATTGGAGATCGATACGCCGATACCTTCGCTCAAGGTCTGCTGGCCCTGGAACGAAATTGGGTAGGCCCCCTGCTGGCGAACACCGGCGTCTACACTACCCTGCAGCAATTTCAGGTCATGGAGAAATCCGCCGCGCCGCGCGACCTGCAAAATTGGAGATTCCAGCAAGCTCTCTACCGCGCCTATTACGACGCCTACACCCGCGGCCGCTTGATCCACGAAACCGAACAGGAGGCCCGGGCGATGGAACAACTGCGCGCCGGCTCCATCTCCCGGGCCGAAGCCATTCTCGATCAAACCAGCCGCGTTTCGGAAGACTGGCGCGCCCGCATCTTTGAACTGGCGGAAGCCCTCTTCCAAAGCATCCGCATGCAGCTCAGCGTTACCCGCTACCAGGCGATCTCAGTCGATCGCGGCGCGAATCTCGACACCTTGGACTTCCCGCTCAACAATCGTCTCTGGCTCAAGCAGCGTTTCGACGAAATCCGCAAACTCACCGATCAACGCCAGCGCACCGAAGCTATCGGCGAAATCGTCAATTGGACCAACCCCGGCCCCGGCGGCTTCTACGACGATCTAGGCAACACCGCCGCCCAGCCCCATCTCGTCAAAGGTCCCGGCTTCGCCAAAGACCCCGCCTTCCTCGAATCCGCGCTCAGTGGATTCCAGCAGCGTCCCGGCTGGCGAACTTCCTGGGGCGACTACGCCGAATCGCTCAACGAAACTCCGCTGCGGATGCACTACACCGGCCTCGACCCCGCCGCGCAATACAAAATCCGCGTAGTCTACACCGGCGATAGCCCGGCCAAAAAAATCAAGCTGGATGCAAACGGAATCGTCGTACATCCGTTCATCGACAAACCCTCACCGCCGGCGCCCGTTGAATTTGATCTCCCCGCGAACCTCAGCGATCTCACCCTGACTTGGAACCGCGAAGAAGGTCTCGGCGGCAATGGCCGCGGCACGCAAGTAGCTGAGGTTTGGGTCATCCGAAGAGATCGCTAGGTTTTCTTGTCCATCTTGTCTTTCTCCATTTTTCCGCCTTTCTTCTTTTTCTCCTTCTTCATCTTGCTCTTGTCCATCTTATCCATCTTGTCCATTTTTCCGTCGGCCGGTGAAGCCTGCATCGCCAATGGAGCAGCCGCGAATACCACCGCGAGCGCAAGTGTCGTCAGGTACGTTTTCATTAAGTTGTTCTCCCTTTGCCGGTTACATTTTGTTACTTACATTTTGGCCAGTTCTGATTCGCGTCTTGGATATTCCGCGCCCTGCTCTTTGCAAAATCTTTACCCGCGCCGGCACTATAGTTCACGTACGGCCGGCCAT
>JANXXV010000090.1 GCA_025350445.1 Bryobacteraceae bacterium
GAGTGCGCTCGGCGGCGGTGGGCACCAACACGTTTCCGTTGACACTGCCGCCGAGCGCACTCCGCTCACTACCGACCCGGCCACTCGGGCGATCGTCCGGAAATACCTCAATGCCTTTCGAAACGAGTTGCCGAACCGCACCGACATCAGTCCGCGCGCCCTGAACACAAACTCCCCGCAAACCATCGACACCAACAACGGCGGCCTCCGCCTCGACCAGATTCTCGGCGCGCACGATAGATTCGCCGCCCGCTATCAGTTCACTTCGCAACAAGTGCAGGCCTTCGAATTCTTAGCCGGGCAGAACCCGGACACGTCCACGAAATCCCACAACGCCGCCGCCACATGGACCCGCGATTGGTCGCCGTCCACGCTCACCAACGTCTCGGCGGGCTTTGACCGCGTCCACTCCTTAATCGTTCCCGAGCCGAATGCGGTAGGGCCTAACGTGTCATTCGGCTCGGTTCTCGATCAACTCGGCCCCAGCCCCGACCTTCCCATTGACCGCGTTCAAAACCGCTTCCGCTATTCCGCGCAGATTCGCCAGGTTCATGGAACGCACACCTGGACTGCCGGTGGAGAATTCGCCCGCCGCCAAGTCAACGGAGACGAGAGCAGCAGCCAGCGCGGCGTCTTCCAGTTCCGCAACGATTTCGGCCGCGATGCCATCACAAATTTTCGCCTCGGAATCCCCAGCCGCTACTCATTCGGTCTTGGAGATTCCCGCCGCGGATTCCGCAGTTGGGAATCGCAGTTTTACGCTGGCGACAACTGGCACGTCAGCCCTTCGCTAACCCTGAATTATGGATTGAGATACCAACCCGTTACCGGCCCCACCGAAGTAAATCATTTGACGAACATTCCCTTCGGTTGCGATTGTAATAACCTGGCGCCAAGCTTCGGATTCGCTTACCGCCTGCCCCGCGGCGGCATCGTTCGCGCCGCATACGGGATGCAGTTCGGCGAAATCTATCCCGTCACCTTTCAGCAACTGCGATACAACCCGCCGCTCTTTCGCAAGATCGAAGTGTATACCCCAAATCTGGTGAATCCGCTCGGCAATCTTACGGCGGAGCAGACCGGCCCCAACGCGCGCGCCACGCTGTTCCAACTGCCATCGAACCTGGTGACGCCGTATTCCCATCAGTACAATTTCACCTGGGAGCCGCCTGCCATTCTGGGCGCGAAGCTACAACTCGGCTACGTGGGCAGCCGATCTCACAAACTGCTGATGATGTGGATCACCAATCGAGCTCAGCCTGTCGCGGGCATTCCCCAAACTACCGAAACGGTCGAGGACCGCCGTCCGGATCCCCGCTATTTCGAAATCCGCCGAGTGGTCAACGGATCGCGAGCCTACTTCGATGCCGCTCGCCTGTCGCTGGTTCTCCCGCAAAAGAAGGGCGTAAGCGTCGACGCGGCTTATTGGTTCGGAAAGGCCATTGATGTGGGCGCCAATTACACCAGCACCGCGGCCACCGACGATGCGCGCCAGGGCAGAAGCCAGGCCGAGACCAATATCCTGCAGGATCTGAAAGGCCCCAGTTCCTTCGATCAAACCCACTCATTCCTCGCCCGCGGCTCCTGGACCGCGTTCAGGAACTGGACGCTGACCGGCATATTTCTCGCCAAGACAGGCACTCCCTTCGACGTCTTCTCCGGCTCGGACAGTCCAGGCTTCGGGAACGTAGACGGTTCCGCGGGCGACCGGCCAAACCTTCTGGATCCGTCCATCCTGGGCCGCGAAATCGGCAACCCGGACACCGTGCTGCCGAAGTCCGCTTTTTCCTATATCGGCCCCACGGATTCACGCGGCAATCTGGGCCGTAATGTATTTCGCAAGGGCGGCATCCGCAATTTGAACGCCTCGCTTTCGAAAATGTGGAAGATCGGCGGCGAACGCAGCCTGACATTTCGCGCCGAATCGGTGAACTTGCTAAATACTCCGCAATTCGCCGAGCCCGGCAAAGAGATCAGCGCCCCCGGCTTTGGCCAAATTACCAACACCCTGAACGAGGGCCGCACTTTTCAGTTCACCCTCCAGTTCCGTCTCTAAGTATCGGAGCCCGGTCCAGTCCCACCGTCGTTCAGGCAGTAATCTTCGAGCAACTAACACTTCTGTCCACCAGATAGCCGCAAGGTCCAGCAGATCGTCGCTTGGTCCACCACATAGCCACAAGGTCCAGCAGATAGCCACAAGGTCCAGCAGATAGCCACAAGGTCCAGAACATAGCCACAAGGTCCAGAACATAGCCACAAGGTCCAGCACATAGCCGCAAGGTCCAGCACCTAGCCGCAAGGTCCAGCACCTAGCACTTTGGTGGGACAGACCCTTGGTCTGCGCGGGACGCCCCCGTCCAGATGCTAGCGCCCTTTGGAATCTGCTGATCGTTCTGCGCGTCGCCTGCCCAATCGTATCGGCGGCAAACACCACCTGAGTCCCACAAGGTCTTTATCCTTCCCCAGGCCACAACCGCAACTCCTACACCGAAACCGGAGGTACCAGCGTCTTCAGAAATTCGTGCGCCACCCGAAACCCGCGCTTATACTGCTCCGTAAAATTGCCGTTCGCATAAGCCGGATAGTAAAAAGTATCTTCGTTCTCGATGTTCATCGCGCCCGTATACCCCACCTCTGATAACACCGCGAAGAATCCCTTCCAATCCACCGAACCCGCGCCAGGCACGCGGAACCGCCACCACTTCGCGTTGTTTACCGGCTGAATCCCGCCGCGCTTCAGAACGTGCCACAAAACCTCAGTGTCTTTTAAATGTACGTCGTAAATCTTATCCGCGAAATCCCGCGCCGCCTGCACCGGGTCCATGAACTGCCACACCAGATGCGACGGATCGAACTGCAATCCCACCGGCGCGCTCGCCGGAAACGCCTTGAACAGCGCTTCCCAGCCCACCGGACTCGTCGCGATATTCGGCCCGCCCGCATACGGCTCCCACAGAATCCGCACTTTGTGTTTCTCGCACAACGGAAAATACTTCTCGTTGTACACGCGCACAATCTCGTCCACTTGCTCCTGCAGCGGCCGCCCCTTAATGGTGCCGGACTGCCCGCCAATGTTAGGGATCGCCAACTTCCCGCACAGCTCAATGCACTTCATGGTGAACTGATTTTGCCGTTCGCGCACGGCCGCGTCCGGGTCGATGTGATTGCCATCCACCGCCAGCGACGATACATAAAGGCCCGACCGCTCAATCTTGCTCTTGATCGCCGCAATCGCGCTATCGTCCACCTTAGTGGGGTCGATGCGCAGTTGCACGCTGGTAAACCCTTCGGCTTTCACAAAGTCCAGGTTGGACTCGGAGTAAAGGCAAAGCACCCCCAGTTTTGGCTTCCAATTTCGTGGGGCTGTGCTTTGTGCCGGGGCGGCCGCGGCGGCAGACAGGGCAGTGAGGATTGTTCGGCGCGTAAGGGTCATCAATCGACGATACTGCGACGGAGCACACAGCCGCAACCCGGCTAGTCGAAAACCACCGTCTTCCCCGAATAGTGCAGTATCCGGTGGTCCAGGTGCCACCGTACCGCCCGCGACAGCACCACTCGTTCCAAGTCGCGGCCTTTCGCCACCAGATCGTCCACTTGATCGCGATGCGACACCCGCAGCACATCCTGCTCAATAATGGGCCCCTCGTCTAATTCCTCCGTCACATAGTGGCTGGTCGCGCCAATCACCTTCACCCCGCGCTGATACGCCGCATGATAAGGCCGCGCCCCGCTGAACGCCGGCAGGAACGAATGGTGGACATTGATGATCCGTTGCGGATAATGCGCGACAAATTCGGGCGACAGCACCTGCATATACCGCGCCAGCACCACCAGCGAAACCCCATGTTCGTCCAGCAGTGCCAACTGTTCCCGCTCCGCCTCCGCCTTATTCCCGCCACTAACGGCAATCAGATGAAACGGGATGCCATAAAACGCCGCCAGACCGCGCGCATCGCCATGGTTACTAAGAATCAACGGAATGCGGCACTGCAATTCGCCGATCTGATGCCTGTAAAGCAGATCTAACAGGCAGTGCTGATACCTCGACACGAAAATCGCCACCGCCGACCGCGCCGTGGAATAGGCCAATTCCCACCGCATCCCAAACTCTACCGCCAGCGGCGCAAATTCCATGCGGAACCCGGCATCGTCCAATGCAAAGTCCGCCAGATCCCACTCAATGCGCATGAAAAACAGCCCAAGGTCCCGATCCTGGTGCTGATCCGCGTGCAGTATGTTAGCCTCCAGCGAATATAAGAAACTGGAAATCGTAGCGACAATACCCTTGCGATCCGGGCAATGAATTAACAGTATGGCCGAATGCGGCATCAGTCCACTATATATCCCGCCAACCTAACCGGTCACCGGGACGGCGGGCCCCTGGCTCGCGTCGAGGCCCCCGCCCCCCCCCACTGCGACGCATGCCCGAACGGTCAACACACGCCAGCAAAAATCAACCTTAGACGCTGCTACCAGCCGAACGCAGCCATCTCATCGCCGGTGAAG
>JANXXV010000117.1 GCA_025350445.1 Bryobacteraceae bacterium
CATCGTGAAGGAAGAAGAGCACCGGTACGCCACTACGTTTCTGGTTGCCGAGAAAGTGTTTCACGATGAAGCGAAGACGGCGGCCGGCGGAGTGTTGCCGGGTGCGGCGGCGTTCAAGCTATACGATACCTACGGCCTGGCGTTGGATGAGCAGCAGGAAATGGCGCGCGAGTTTGGGCTGTCCATCGATTTGCAGGATTTTGAAACGCACATGGAGCGGCAGCGCGTGCAGGCCCGCGCCAGTTGGAAGGGCGCTGAGAAGACGCACGTCGATCCGATTTACAAAGAACTGCACGAATCGCACCCGACTGAGTTTCTGGGGTATGACACGCTGACGGCACAGGCCACGGTGTTGGCTTCGCCGAAAGACGGTGAGTTGGTCTTGGACCGTACGCCGTTCTATGCCGAATCCGGCGGACAGGTTGGCGATCAGGGCTCGTTGTACAACGCCGGGACGGGCGAGATGGTGGCCGGCGTGACTTCAGCTTATGCGCCGGTGAAGGGTTTGACCGTGCACCGCATCAAGGCGCTGGCGCCGATTCATCCGGGCGACAAGCTGCGGGCGGAAGTAGACCGGTCGGCGCGCAATCCCACGATGCGGAATCACACCGCGACGCACCTGTTGCAGGCGGCGCTGCGCCGCGTTCTAGGACCGCATGTGAAGCAGGCCGGCAGCGTTGTGGAACCTTTGCGGCTGCGATTCGATTTCTCTCACTATGCTCCTTTGAATGCGGCGGAGCTGCAGGAAGTGGAGCGGCTGGTGAATGCGGAAATCCTGGTGAATGCGGAAGTGCGAACCGAAGTGATGGATATCGACAAGGCGCTTACCACCGGGGCGATGGCTTTGTTCGGGGAAAAATACGGCGACCGCGTGCGCGTGGTGACGGTGGCGGATTTCAGCCGCGAATTATGCGGCGGTACGCACGTGAAGCGCACCGGAGATATCGGGCTGTGCAAGATTGTTTCCGAAGGCGGGATTTCCGCGGGTGTGCGGCGGATTGAAGCGGTCACCGGGGAAACCGTTGTGCAGAAGCTGGAAGAGAAGAATTCGTCGCTGCTGGAGCAGATCGATCGTTTGAATGCGTCGCAGAAGGTTTTGGAAAAGCAGGTGGATCAACTGAAGAGCAAGGTGGCGCAGGCACAGGTGGGCGAACTGGAAAGTTCCGTCCGCTTGGTGAAGGGCGTGAAGGTTCTTGCGGCGCGGGTGGATGGCCTGGACCGGGCGCAGATGCGGGCACTGGCGGATTCGCTGCGCAATAAGTGGCAATCGTGCATCGTGGTGTTGGGGTCCTCGGAAGATTCTACTGTCGCGTTGATTGCGGCGGTCACCAAGGATCTGACGGCCAAGGTGCACGCCGGCAAGTTGATCGGTGCGGTGGCATCGGCGGTGGGCGGAAAGGGCGGTGGACGGCCGGATATGGCGGAAGCCGGTGGCAACAATGCGGCCGCGCTTCCGGCGGCGCTGGAGAACGTTTATGCGGCGGTGGAGAACATGCTGTGAAGCACTTCGATGCCATTGTGGTTGGCGCCGGTCCAACTGGCCTGGCCTGCGGCATCGAGCTGCAAAAGCGCGGCGTCAACACGCTGTTGATTGAGAAAGGCTGCGTTGTCAATTCGCTTTACCATTACCCGACGAACATGGTCTTCTTCACCACTCCGGAGCTGCTGGAGATTGGCGATATTCCGATGACTTCACTGAATGAAAAGCCGGGACGCACGGAAGCTTTGAAATACTACCGGCGGGTTGCGGATCACTACAAGTTAAACATCAATCAGTATGAGACGGTGTTGGGGATTCAGGGGCGTAACGGCGGTTTCATCGTGCCCACGCAGGATGCTAAGGGTTGCCCGCACGAATACACGGCGAAGAAGATTGTTCTGGCCACTGGTTATTACGATGTGCCGAACCGCCTGAACGTTCCCGGGGAAGACAGCGCCAAGGTGATTCATTACTACAAAGAAGCGCACCCCTACTACAATCACGACGTGGCCGTGATTGGCGCTAAGAACTCGGCGGCTATCGCTGCCTTGGAGCTTTACTGGACCGGGGCCAGGGTGACGTTGATTCACCGTGGCGCGGGCATCTCCGATTCGGTGAAGTACTGGATCAAGCCGAACATTGAGAATCGCATTAAGAACGGCGAGATCAAAGGCTACTTTCAATCACACGTCACTGAGATTGGACCGGACTCCATCGTGCTCTCGACTCCGGATGGCGTGGTGACGGTGAAAAACGATTTCGTTTTCGCTATGACCGGTTACCGGCCCGACCTGAAGTTTCTGGGCGAACTGGGAATCACGCTGCAGCCGGACACGCTGCGGCCGTGTACGAATCCGGAGACGCTTGAGAGCGAGCGCCCGGGCATTTTTTTGGCGGGCGTTATCGTGGCCGGCATGCACACCAATGAGATCTTCATTGAGAATGGCCGCTTCCATGGAAAGCTGATTGCGGACGCGATTGCGCGGACGGTTGGGTGATATTCAACTTCAGCCTTAGACACGCTGTCAGCAATCTACGTAATAAGCGGGCGCCGCTCAGCGGCAACTGGAAATGGAATTCGGTGCCTGCGGCAATGCCCGGACGGGCGGCTGAGCGGGCCATCGCTTTCAAACTCGAGAGCTGATCGAAATAGATCCTAATTATCGAAGCACTCTACGGGAATGAGAGATCGTATCATGAACGACGAATTCACGAGGTACGACGCCGATGGGCGAAAAAAGTTCTTCCCGCCGAAACATTCGACGGCGTGTCCGGCAAAAAGTAACCTTTCGTGAATCGCTAGGGCACTACGGCAATCACATCAATCGCGAATGCGGCATCAAGCCCCGGCAGTCCCTCAAATAGTAACAGCGTACTTGCCGGCGGCATCGCCGGATCGCAGAACTCGAAACGGATCTTCCTAATCCTATCCGCGGTGGCGCGGTTCAGCGGATATAGGTGCGTTACCGCTACGTTTTTGAAGTTGCCGCCTACGCTTTCCAGGGCCTTACCCAGACGTCCGAAAGCTAGCCGCACGTCCTCATCCTGAAAGCGAAACCCAACCTGCGTGCCGGTTAGCGCCACTTTGCCCGGCCCAACCATCGCTATCTGAGAATACTTGCCGGGGTCCGGTTCAAAGAACGAAATGGCGCTTGCAGGCGTGGTGCCCAAAGCGGCCACCGCTTCGCATTCCGCTAAGTCTTCCAGCGTGGACCGCTGCAATTGCACCACATCCAACGCGGCATTCGGAAACGCCGTCTGCGCTTGCGACCGAAGCCCCGCCACGTTATCCAGGTCGCTTAGGAAGCACGTGACGCGGCGCACCGAAGCGGCACTGAACCCGGCTCTTCCGGTCAACATCTTCAGCGGTCCGAGTACATCCTTCATCGTCGACGGTTGACCGGAAATAAAACCCAGTCCGTGTCCGTTTTGCACGCGCCGGTCCGTCGCGATGGATTCCAGTACAACCTGTGCGCCCGCCAGCGGCAGTCCGCCCACTTGCACCACGCTGAGCGCCGGAAGGTTCATCTTCTTTTCGGTAAGAACCTCACTCACGATGGTCTGTACCCGCCGCAAGTCGCCCGAACCCGCGACGAACGCCCGGATCTTTACGATCTGCGCACCTTTCGTCTGTTGCAGCAGGCTCTTCAGTGCATCGCGCGTCTGCTGTGAGAGCAGTCCCTTGCCCGAGAGGGGAGAGACGTGGAAGACCAACCGCGGCACCTCGGCTACCACCGCCGCGGGAGGATCTTTCGGCAATGCAAGCACTTGCGTCAGTTCTTCTTCCGTCTTCTTCTTTTTCGCAAAGCAGAGGACGGACGATGTGAAGAGAGGAATGATTAGTAATAGGGCGACTCGCCGCACGAGGTGATTGTATCAGGATTGCGGCGAAAGAAAATGGCTTGTCATGGCCAGTCCAATATGCTATCTTTTGGAAGTATTGGCATGGTAAGGATCAGCCAACTCGACGAAGGCTCTGAAATCCCGCTTTACCGGCAACTCTATGACCGGATTGCGGAAAGTATCCACACCGGCCAGCTTAGGAACGGGGAGCGGTTACCAGCCACTCGGGAATTGGCAGTCCAACTTGGACTGAACCGCACGACAGTTTCAGCGGCTTACACGCTATTGGAAGAAGAAGGCCTCTTGAAGGGCCACGTCGGACGCGGCAGTTTCGTGAATTTTTCCATGCCCGCGGTGGATCTCATCAGTTTCGCCTCTTCGCGGCCTGCGGAGGATCACTTTCCGCTTGCAGAATTCCAGGAGACTTGCCGCGAAGTGATCTCGGGTCCGGAAGCTTCTTCCATTCTGCAGTTGGGCTCGCCTAGCGGCTACGGTCCGCTGCGCCAGTATCTGTTGGATGAAGCCCGGCTTTCCGGCGAGGCTGGTCCGGACGACGATGTTTTGATCACCAACGGTTGCCAGCAGGCGCTCGACCTCTTGCAGCGCGCCTTTGTTTCCGCCGGTGACGGTGTGGCGGTGGAAGATCCGGTTTATCACGGTCTGAAAAACGTTTTTATCCGCGGCGGGGCTCGGCTGTTTGGCGTTCCAATGGGCGAAAACGGCGTCGACCTGGAACAACTGGGCCGGGTGCTGGTGCGGGAACGGCCGAAGATCTTGCTGGTGACTTCAAATTTTCAAAACCCAACCGGCGCCACTTTACCGCTGGAGGCCCGCGAATCTGTGTTGCGCATGGCTCGGGAGTTCGGTGTCCTGCTGGTGGAAAATAATATCTACGGCGATCTCCGTTACGAAGGTTTGCCGCTGCCTTCGATTAAGCAATTGGATGGCTCCGCCGGAACGGTGCTGCTGCGCAGTTTTTCGAAAATCGCGTTCCCGGGATTGCGCGTTGGCTGGGTGATTGCGCCGCGTGCTTTGATTGCGCGCCTGGCGGAGGCCAAGCAATGGTGCGACCTGCACACCGATCAGCTTTCACAAGCGATCCTGCTGCGCTTCGCAGTTTCCGGCCGTCTTGCAGCCCACGCCGGCAATGTTCGCACCGCCGGCGCCGCTCGACTGCGCGCTGTGCTGACCGCTTGCGAAAAATATTTGCCAGCCGGGACGCAGTTCACCCGGCCGTCCGGCGGGATGAGCTTGTGGGTGAAGCTGCCCGAACCGCTGGATGCATCCGAACTCCTCTCCCGCGCTGAACAGGAGAAAGTGACTTACCTGCCGGGCCGGTATTTCTCCGTGGCTACGTTTGACCCCGGGACGTTGCGCTTGAGTTTCGGCGGACTTTCGCCGGATCGGATCGAGATGGGTCTGGCGGCGCTTGGCAAGGTATTCACGAACGAGTTGGTGCGGGTGCGTCAGGCGAATCGCTTCGAAGCCGCCCCGGCCATGGTCTAGACAGATTAAACAAGGAGAGCAGGAAATGTTTTTGCATGAACAGTTTCGATTGAAGGTCGGCCTGGCCGAGATGCTGAAGGGCGGAGTGATCATGGACG
Organism: Bryobacteraceae bacterium; assembly: GCA_025350445.1. The sequence goes on from JANXXV010000117.1 coordinate 5,428, forward strand.
TGGTGAACGCCGAACAGGCGCTGATCGCCGAGAAAGCCGGCGCTACCGCCGTGATGGCGCTGGAGCGCGTTCCCTCCGATATCCGCAAGGAAGGCGGCGTGGCGCGTATGTCGCCAATCCGCATCATCCGCGAGATCATGCACACGGTCAGCATTCCGGTGATGGCGAAGGCGCGCATCGGACATTTCACCGAGGCCCGCATTCTGGAAGCGCTGGAAGTGGACTTCATCGACGAGAGCGAAGTGTTGACGCCGGCCGACGAAGAGAACCATATCGATAAGCGCGATTTCAAAGTTCCGTTTGTATGCGGCGCGCGGAATCTGGGCGAGGCGCTGCGGCGTATCGCTGAAGGCGCGGCGATGATTCGCACCAAGGGCGAGGCTGGATCGGGCAACGTGGTGGAAGCCGTGCGCCACATCAGGACCATTGTCAGGGAGATGAAGCAGCTTACAGTGATGTCGGCGAATGAACTGTTTGCCGAAGCGAAGCGCTTGCAGGCGCCGCTGGAACTGGTGGAGTGGGTTGCGGAACATGGCAAACTGCCGGTGCCGAATTTCTCTGCCGGTGGCATCGCCACCCCCGCCGATGCCGCGCTGGTCATGCAACTGGGCGCCGAAGCTGTGTTCGTTGGCTCCGGAATCTACAAGTCATCGGACCCGGAGGCTCGCGCGCGCGCGATTGTGAAGGCCGCAACGTATTACAACGACCCGGTGAAGTTGCTGGAAGCGAGCGAAGACTTAGGCGCCGCTATGCCCGGCTTGGATATTTCCAAAATGCATGAGTCGGAGCTGATGTCCACCAGAGGCTGGTAGGGATGGCTCAGCGCGTTGGCGTCCTGGCTTTGCAGGGCGATTTCGAAGCGCACCAGAGGGCTTTGCAGCGCGCGGGCGCGGAAGCAGTGCAGGTGCGCACGCCCGATGAATTGCGCCAGGTGCAGGGGCTGGTGATTCCAGGGGGCGAGAGCACTGCCATGCTCCGCCTGCTGCATGCCGCGAACCTGATGCAGCCGCTGAAGCAGTTTGGCGAAACGAAGCCAATTTACGGCTCCTGTGCCGGAGCGATTCTACTTGCTACCGATGTGATCAATCCGGAACAGGAATCGCTGAAGCTGATGGATATTGGTGTCCAGCGTAATGCCTATGGCCGGCAACTGGATAGCCGCGTGGTGCGGATCCCCATGGATAGCGGTGAAATGGAGGCGGTGTTCATCCGCGCTCCCATCATTCTTCGCGTGGGCAGGGACGTGAAGGTTCTGGCGCGGTACAACGGCGCTCCGGTTCTGGTGGAGCAGGGAAGACATCTGGTTTCGACGTTTCATCCCGAACTGACAAACGATACGCGTGTTCACCAGATGTTTCTCGATAAAATCGTTTCATGAGCCGTTTCAGCCCTGGTGAATCCAGAAGGCCGCCCGCCCCGCCGGCTGTTGCCCGCAAACGTGTCCTGTTTGTTTGCCTGGGCAATATTTGCCGCAGTCCCATGGGTGAAGCGCTTGCCCGCAAGTATGGTTCGGACGTGATTGTTGCCGACAGCGCGGGTCTAAGCCCGGCTCTGGTAACTACGCCCCTTACAAGGCTGGTGTTGAGCGAGCGCAACGTGGATCTGGGCGACCATCTGCCGAAGGGTCTGGACGAAGTGGACCTCGCGAGGTTCGATCTGATCGTCAATATGAGCGGCGTAAAGCTGCCATCCGCCGCCCGCGTCCCGGTGGAAGAGTGGCTGGTGAAAGATCCATACGGCGCGCTGGAACCGGCGTATCGAACGGCATGCGACGACATCGAGAGCCGCGTGATGCGCTTGATTCTTCGCCTCCGAACAGGAAAGCTTTGAGTAAAAATCGGGCCTGAAAGTTGACTCTCAGGGGGTGCGTCCCGCACAATAGGAGACGTCTACAATAGTGCGGATGTGGCGGAATTGGCAGACGCGCGTGGTTCAGGTCCACGTTCTCGCAAGGGAGTGGAGGTTCAAGTCCTCTCATCCGCACCAATAGACTTCCCGGCAGTCTTTTCGATCACCTGATTGAAATTATTTTTCTGCCGCCACAAACAAATCGGTCGAAACGCGCATCTCAATCTGCTACAAATGAGGTGTTCCATGTCAGCCACGATGCTGCGGGAGCGGGCTGCGTTCAGCCAGCCCTGCGTTCTTGCTTTTTTCCTTCTCCTTTCTTGCCTCCCGATTAAGTTGCAGGCCCAGGTACTTTACGGCTCTTTGACGGGCACCGTCACTGATGCAACAGATTCCCTGATTCCGTCGGCGAAAGTGGATGCCGCCAATACCGGCACCGGCGTTGTGAAGCGGACCACCACCGACCACCGTGGCGTGTTTCTGTTCAACGATCTACAGCCGGGCACCTACGCGATTACGATCTCGGCGCCGTCGTTCGGCTCCATCAGCGAGCGGGGCATCGTTGTGAACGCCAACACGGTGCAGCGGTTGGACGCGAAGTTGCAGCTATCGACCGTGGCTGAGACTGTTACGGTATTGGCGTCGGCATTCACGCTGCAAACCGACCGCGCCGATGTGAACACGCAGCTGAAGACCACCCAGATCGCCAACTTGCCCATCGGAGCGGGGCGAAATTTTCAGGCGCTTTACAAATTAGTACCGGGCTTCAGCCCGCCGGCCGATTCGAACTCCGATGCGGGCAATCCGCAACGGGCGCTGGTGAGCAACGTTAACGGGGTCTCGCAAAGCAACAACAATACCCGTCTGGATGGCGCGACAATCAGCTATCCGTGGCTGCCGCACATTGTGGCGTATGTGCCTCCGGCCGATGCGGTGGAGGCGGTGAACATTGTCACCAATAGCTTCGATGCGGAGCAGGGAATCGCGGGCGGCGCGGCGATCAATGTTCAGATCAAGACCGGAACCAATCAATTCCACGGCAGTGCGCACGAGTTTCACACGAATAACCAACTGAAGGCGCGGAACTACTTCTATTGTCTGTATTCATGCACGGGCGATCCTAATCAGCCGGCGAAGAATCTGCTGAATCAGTTCGGCGGAACCATCGGCGGCCCGATCAAAAAGAACAAGCTGTTCTTCTTCGGTGACTTTGAACGCACCCGCCGGCGTCAGAATGCGTCGGTCTTTCGCACCATCGCCACGGACCCCATGCGCCAGGGCGACTTCTCCGGAACCAGCACAATCCTCTACGATCCAGGCACTGGAAACGCCAACGGCACCGGACGTGTACCTTTCGTGAATAATCGGATTCCAACGAATCGCATCGATCCGGCCGCGTCGAAGATGATCTCTCTGCTGCCGGGAGTGAATCAGATTACACAGGCCAACAGCTTGACGAACAACTACTTCTCCTCGGCTACGTATCGCTTCAACCGCGACAACGCCGACATCAAAGTGAACTACAACGCCACCGATAAGCTGATGCTGTTCACCCGTTATAGCGTCTCGCCGAGCGACCTGTTCGATCCGCCATCGCTGGGCGCGGCGGGCGGCGACGCGACCAATGGCGGTCAACCGGGACATGCGCCGGGATTGGTGCAAAGCTCGTCCATCGGCGCAACGTACGCGCTCTCACCGCGCATTCTGATTGACGGCGCCATCGGCTGGACTCGGCAGCGCCTCGGCGCTGAGAACGTGGATATCGACAAGAACTACGGCTTGGATGTCTTAAACATTCCCGGCACAAACGGGACGGACCGCCTGCAGGGCGGCTATCCGCGCTTCATCATTACCAACCTTTCGAACCTCGGAAATCCGAACCAATCGAACCCATTCCTGTTTCGCGACACCCAATACACCGGCAACGTGAACCTCAGTTGGACCAAAGGCGCGCACCAGTTGCGCTTCGGAACGGAATATACGCTATTCGTGATCAATCATTTTCAGCCCCAGACCAGCAATGGCCCGCGCGGCGGATTTACATTCTCCGGCGCACTGACCGCGCTGAATGGCGGCGCGGCGCCAAACGGCTTCAATAGTTGGGGAGATTTTCTACTCGGAATCCCGGCCAGCCTTGGCAAGGACCTGCAGTATATCAATCCGGATAGCGTCCACATGCCGGCCTTCGGAATGTATGCGCGGGATCAATGGCAGGTGACACGCAATCTGACAATCAATTACGGACTGCGATACGAATTTTACCCTTTTGCCACGCGCGATCATCGCGGCGTCGAGCGGTACGATCCGGTATCGGACCGCGTGCTGGTGGGCGGCTTGGGTAATGTTCCAACCGACACCGGTGTCGACGTTGGAAAGGGACAACTGGCGCCGCGCCTGGGCGTGGCATACCGGCTGGGTGAGAAGACAGTGATCCGCTCCGGGTTCGGCATCAGCATCGACCCAAACACGGTGAGAAACTTACGGGACGCCTATCCGGCCGTGATCTCCCTACAACTGAGCGGAGCCACATCGTTCCAGTCGCCGCGCAGTTTGCGCGAAGGCATTCCGGTAATCACCGGCCCCGATCTGAGCCAGGGCACCATCCTGTTGCCCAGCAACATCGGGACCACCACCGTTCCGCGGAAGTTCAATCGGGGCTATATCGAGTCGTATAACGTAATGATCGAGCGCAGTCTGGGCGCCGGGTTCGTATTGGAGGCGGGGTATGTTGGGACGCGGGCCGTCCGCCAGGTTGCGTACGTGAATATCAACGCCGCCGGACCGGGTGGTGGCAATGCCGGCCGGGCCCTGTACAATCCGTCGAGCCGCATTGCCGACATCACGCAAATAACGCCTTTCAACACTGCCACCTACAATGGATTGCAGACCCAGTTGAGCCACCGCTTCAGCAGCAGCGCGGT